>DDOT01000030.1:0-3136 GCA_002341815.1 Thiobacillus sp. UBA2487
TGGCTTGCGCGCTGGGTGTGTGGCATACGCTGGCAGTTGAAGGGTATGCAAAACTTGCCTGATGGCCCCGCCATTATTATGGCCAAGCATCAATCTGCCTGGGAAACCATTGCATTACCTGTTCTCATGCCGCCGGTGGCGACGGTACTAAAACAAGAGTTGCTGAAAATCCCGTTTTTTGGATGGGGTATGTCTTTGCTCGACCCGATCGCCTTGGATCGTAATGCGGGGCGGGCTGCGCTGAAACATTTGGAAGTACAAGGACGCGAGCGGTTGTCGCGCGGGTTGTGGGTATTGCTGTTTCCCGAAGGTACGCGGGTTGCTCCTGGGCAAGCGGGTAAATACAACATTGGCGGAGCGTGGTTGGCCGTAAGAACCGGCACGCCGGTGGTGCCGATTGCGGTGAATGCCGGGCATTGCTGGGGGCGTAATGCCTTATTGAAGCGACCGGGGCTGATTACGGTCAGTGTCGGGCCTGTGATTGAGACAGCAGGTCTTAAGCCGGATGCAGTCAACCAGTTGGTACAGGACTGGATAGAACAGGAAATGAGGCGATTGGCATTAGCAGAAGGCCAGGCTTGACGTGATTTTGTGTCAATGTTGTGCTTGTTGTTGAACTTGAGAAGGCTAACCTTTTCTAAGAATGATTGTGCATGCGTGTGGGTGGGAGCTGAATGGGTAAAATATTGACAAGCTGGTTGCTGCTGTCAGGTTTGGTGTTGTCCGGTGCGGCAAATGCTGACGTAACCGGCAATCAGTCGGCCGGACAGGCCGTGAGCGGGTTGACGCCAGAAATCGTATATGACTTTCTGGCAGCTGACATCGCCGCGCAGCGCGGTATCTGGCCGGCAGCCGCACCGCTTTACATGAAACTGGCGCAACAGACGGCCAGTCCGGAAATAGCACGCAATGCCTTGGAAGCCGCCTTGTATGCTCATCAGCCGGATTTGGCACAACAGGCAGCCGGTTTGTGGTTGACCGAACAACCATCATCGTTGGATGCGTTGCATGCGATGATTGCGATGACATTGGCCGGTGATAAGCCACTAGAGGCATTGCCATACCTTAAGCGTGCATTTGCGGCGTCCGGTGCAAATCCTGCCATTGAATTCATGCGCTTGGGTGGTATGCTGGGGGCGCAGCAAGATAAACAACAAGGGCTGGTATTGGTAAAAGCACTGGCCGAGCGTTATCCAAATTTGCCGGAGGCCCATCTTGCGGTTGCGCAGGCAGATGCGCGAGCTGGGCAGTTTGATCAAGCGTTGTCTGAACTGGATTCGGTCGATCACTTGCGATCGGGATGGGGACTGTCTGCCGGTTTGCGTTTCGATGTGTTGGCGCACATATCCTTTGATAAGGCAAATGCATTTGCCTTGGATTGGCTGATGCATCATCCGGATGCCGATGACGTGCGCTTGTCTTATGCCCGCTGGTTGATGAGCCAAAATCGCTACAAAGATGCGCAAACCCAGTTTAGCAAGCTGGCTGAGCAGTTGCCCAATAACGCAGACATGCAAATGGCGCTGGGGTTGGTGGATTTGCAGCTGCAAGATTTGGATGGGGCTGCCCGGGCATTGACCCGTGCCGGCACACTGAATTATGCCGATCAAGGTTTGATTGATCTCTACTTGGGGCAGATCGATGAAAACCGTCAGCAGTACGATCAGGCAGCCAAATACTATCGCAGTGTACCGTATGGTGCGCATTACCTGCAGGCGCAGATTCGTTATGCGGTGGTGTTGGCGGCCCAGCATCAAGTTGACCAGGCGATTCAATGGCTGGATGGTGTAAAAGCGGAAAATGATGCTGACCGGGTCGAGTTGGTGCGTGCCAAGGGTATGTTGTTGCGCGATGCGGGAAAACAGCAACAGGCCTACGATTTGCTGGGTCAGGCTTTGGTAAGGAATCCTGATTCTGCCGATTTGTTATACGATCATGCCATGCTTGCCGAGCAGTTGGGGCATCTGGATGTGGTGGAAACAGATTTGCATCATCTATTGGCGTTGCAGCCGGATAACGCGCAAGCACTGAATGCACTGGGATATACATGGGCGGATCATGCGGTTCATCTGGATGAGGCAAATAATTTGTTGCAGCGCGCACTCAAACTGGATCCGGATGACGCATTTGTGATCGACAGTATGGGGTGGTTGCAGTATCGCAAAGGAAATCTGGCCGGCGCCGAGCAATACATCAGCCGTGCATGGGACTTATCGCACGACCCGGAAATAGCCGCGCACCTGGGCGAAGTGTTGTGGCATGAAGGAAAGTTGGACGAGGTGCATGCTTTGTGGAAACAGGCGCTCCAAGCGCATCCTGACAATGCGGTTTTGCGGGCTGCCACAGAGCGTTTTAAATGAATTGGAAGCGGTTGCTCCGCTGGCTGATTCTGCTGGGTGGGTGGCTACTCGCCGGTTGCGCCACGGTATCAAACGATCAGTCGCATGCAGACCGGTTACAGTTGAACCAGCAGGCATTGCAGGTGTTTAGTGTGTCCGGACGCTTCGCCGTGCGGGCCGGGGCATCATCAGGACAGGCTTCTTTCGACTGGCAGCATTCGCCGGATCACGATACCTTGGTGTTGTATACCCCGTTGGGCCAAACCTTGGGTGTGCTGCGGCGCAACAGGGATGGAGCAGATCTGGTAGATGGTCATGGACATCAGCATCATGGCAACACACTGGCTGATTTACTGAAGGTCTGGATGGGCTGGCCCTTACCCGTCGATGAAATGAGTAGTTGGGTGGTTGGGGCTGCTGCACCGGGCCCACACTTTGTTTGGCAGCCACCATCAACGACTGCTGGAGGCCAATTGCAACAGTCGGGTTGGCATGTCGAGTATCAACAATGGCAGATGGCGGCAGGTCAGTGGCTTCCCCAGCGTGTGGCGATGTCTGCAACTGGTGTGCAAATCAAACTGGTGTTGAGTCATTGGGATGCGCAGCCATG
The DNA here is from genome assembly GCA_002341815.1 of Thiobacillus sp. UBA2487. Lineage (GTDB taxonomy): Bacteria > Pseudomonadota > Gammaproteobacteria > Burkholderiales > Sulfuriferulaceae > Sulfuriferula. The sequence goes on from DDOT01000030.1 coordinate 2,950, forward strand.
AACCAACGGGTTGTTCAGGTATTTGCGCCGGCCAAACTGAACCTGTTTCTGCACGTGTTGGGGCGGCGCGCCGATGGTTATCACGCCTTGGAGAGCGTGTTTTGTCTGCTGGATTATGGTGATGATTTGACGCTGGAGTGGCGGCCAGCCGGGCAGATTGAGCGAGCCACACCATTGCCGGGCGTTG
>DDOT01000030.1:3279-3470 GCA_002341815.1 Thiobacillus sp. UBA2487
TGGGTTTAAACCGTTTATGGCGATTGGGATGGTCCAGGCAACGCTTGCAGGATTTGGCATTGCGGCTTGGTGCGGATGTGCCGATTTTTGTGTTTGGCCGGGCAGCATTTGCGTCTGGTGTCGGCGAGGTGTTGCAACCCGTCGGGTTACGCCAGGCATGGGATTTGGTGTTGGTTTCTCCCGTGCAAGTA
>DDOT01000160.1 GCA_002341815.1 Thiobacillus sp. UBA2487
GGACAGCATGATGACCGGGGTTTTACTGAAGCGTGTGTTTTTTTTGATAAGCGAACAGGTTTGGTAACCATCCAATCGCGGCATCATGATGTCAACGAAAATGATGTCCGGGTGCCAATCGGTGATTTTGGCCAGTGCGGCAAAACCATCTTCGGCCAGCATGATGTCACACCCCGCCTGGCGCAAAAAAATTTCTGCGCTGCGGCGGATGGTGTTGCTGTCGTCAATCACCATGACTTTTATGCCGGTAAGATCATTGGTATCTGTCACAAATTCCTCATAGGGTGCCGGATGCTAAGCGTATGCGCAGACAGGGTGCGATGTACAGCCTGCCTTGCCAGCTTCAATCAATCAGGTAAATGATAGCAGTAATCGTGTTATTTTCTATGGCTTTTCATTTGGTTGGCAAGTTATTTTTATGCAACGAATCACATTTTTTCGTCAGGAATGTGTCCATTGATGTCCATGCGGTAGCGACGGCATCATCTCATCGGGCTGCAATGCGGCTTGTGGAGACGTGAATCAGCGCTGCTTTGGCATCAAGGCATCGGTTCAAAATCATCTTTGCGCGCGCCACATTCCGGGCATGTCCAGTTCATGGGGACATCTTCCCAGCAAGTGCCGGGCGGAATGCCGTCTTCGGGCGCGCCTTCGGCTTCATCATAAATGTGGCCACACAGTACACAAATGTAACGTTTAAATGCGGAACTCATCCTGTAATCGGCTTTTCAGGTAAAATGGGTATTCTAAATCAGTTATGCCCGTTTGGGCGGTGTTTTTGCATGACACAAAATTCTCCCCCGGTTGTATTAACGTTTTCTGCGTCTGACCCCACGGGTGGCGCAGGCTCGCAAGCCGATTTGCTGACGTTGACCAGCATGGGTTGCCATGCTGTGTCTGTTTTGACCGCGGTTACCGTACAAGATACCGTTGGTGTCGAGCACTATTTTTCACTTGATCCAGAGTTGATTGCTGACCAGGCGCGTTGTTTGCTCGAAGACATGCCTGTGGCCGCCTTCAAGATCGGTATGGTGGGCAGCGTCACTGCGGTAGCTGCCATTGCTGCGATCGTGGCCGACTATCCGGATGTGCCATTGGTATTTGATCCTGTGCTGGCCTCCGGTCGAGGTGATGAACTGAGTGACGACGATACCCGGGCGGCATTACTGGATCTGTTGGTGCCGCAAACCACGATTCTTACCCCTAACAGTTTAGAGGCGCGATATCTGGCTGCCGAACTTGATCCGGCAGCCAGTGAACTACCCTTGGCCGATTGTGCGCGCCTGTTGATGGAGACAGGGTGTGAATATGTGTTATTGACGGGAACCCACGAGCAAACCACCCTGGTAACCAATACGTTATACGGTAGTCAAGGGGTGTTGCGCGCAGATGATTGGCAGCGCTTGCCTGGCAGCTACCATGGGTCTGGATGCACCCTGGCCTCTGCTGTGGCGGCCACATTGGCGCATCAAATGGGGGTGATGGAAGGCGCGCGTGAAGCGCAGGAGTTCGTTTGGGAAAGTTTGCGTGCCGGTTATCGACCCGGGATGGGGCAATATATTCCGGACCGGCTGTTTTGGGCGCGCAAACGGAGCGATGCATGATTGCTGGTTTATACGCCATTACCCGTGAAACGGATGATACGCAGCAGTTGTTGCGTCAAGTCGAACAGGCCATTCGTGGCGGCGCAAGCGTGGTGCAATACCGTGATAAAAGTCACGACGTTGCCCGTCAGCACGAACAGGCCAGTGAATTGGTGCATTTGTGTCGCAAAAACAATGTACTGTTCATTGTGAATGATCACTTGCGCCTGGCCGATCTGGTGGACGCGGATGGTTTGCATATCGGTCAGGCAGATGGCAGTTTGCGTGAAGCGCGTATCATTTTGGGGTATGACAGGCTGATCGGTGTGTCGTGCTATCAGTCGCTGGACATGGCGCGACGTGCGCAGGACGATGGTGCTGATTATGTTGCATTCGGCAGCTTTTATCCATCTGCCACCAAACCGCTGGCCGTACGCGCAGAACCCGATTTGTTACAGCAGGCGGCGCATGTGATCCATCGCCCGATTGTTGCGATTGGCGGGATAACACCGGCGAATGCAGAACGCTTGATCATGGCAGGCGCTGATGCCATTGCAGTGGTGGGCGCCTTGTTTGACAGTGACGATATTCAAGATACCGCGCGGCAATTTGCCGAATTATTTATGGATGAACCTGAGGATTAAACCATGACCGATAGCAGTCAGTCCCTATTCGATCGCGCCCAGCGTCATATTCCCGGTGGTGTCAATTCACCGGTACGGGCGTTTCGCTCGGTGGGAGGAACCCCTCGTTTTATCGCCAGTGCGCGAGGTGCGCGCGTGACCGACGTGGATGGGGTTGAATACATCGATTACGTTGGTTCGTGGGGTCCCATGATTGCCGGTCACGCCCATCCGGCTGTGATTGATGCGGTGGTTAAGGTGGCGGCCAAGGGACTCAGTTTTGGCGCACCTATTGCAGCGGAGGTAGAGCTGGCAGAATTGTTGGCAAAACTGGTCCCTTCTCTGGAAATGGTGCGTTTGACCAGTTCGGGTACTGAAGCCACCATGAGTGCCTTGCGTTTGGCGCGCGGTTTCACTGGACGAGACCGCATTGTCAAGTTTGGCGGCTGCTATCATGGGCACGGTGATTCTTTACTGGTCAAGGCGGGGTCGGGGGCGTTGACCTTCGGTATGCCTGACTCTTCCGGAGTGCCAAGCTGCCTGGCTGAGTTAACTTCTGTACTTGAGTATAACAATATTCCCCATTTGGAGGCTTTTTTCGCCGGGATGGGGGATCAGGTGGCTGCTGTGATTATTGAGCCTGTGGTGGGCAATATGAATCTGATCGCCCCCGATCCGGCGTTTCTGCAATGCCTGCGTCGTTTGTGCGATCAGCATGGTGCTTTGTTGATTTTTGATGAAGTCATGACCGGCTTTCGGGTGGCTTTGGGTGGCGCGCAATCACTATTTGGCATTCGTCCCGATCTTTCGACGTTTGGCAAGGTGATCGGTGGTGGCATGCCGATGGGTGCGTTTGGCGGCAGACGCGACATCATGCAGCAGTTGGCCCCATTGGGGCCGGTGTATCAAGCCGGCACGTTGTCCGGCAATCCCGTGGCGGTTGCTGCCGGGTTGGCCACCCTGGCATTGTTGCAAGTTGACGGTTTTTATGATCAGCTCAGCGCCAAAACGACACGTTTGGTAACTGGTCTGGATGCGGCTGCCCGTCAAGCGGGTTTGCCGTTCGCTGCCCAGTCGGTGGGCGGTATGTTTGGTTTGTATTTTCGGGACGGTTTGCCTCACACGTATGACGAGGTCATGCAAAGCGATCGCGAACGCTTCCGCCGTTTCTTTCATGCCATGTTGGATAAGGGGTTCTATTTTGCCCCGTCAGCTTTCGAAGCCGGTTTTGTATCCAGCGCACATACCGAGGCAGATATTGACACAACGATTGCCTGCGCATCTGGGGTGTTTGCAGGTTTGTGCCCGGCATAAGCCGATAGGGTTGGCAACAATAACAATAAAAAACCGGACATTGTCCGGTTTTTTATTGTTTATTATGAATTACAGCGTGCCATAAGAATGCAGGCCGGACAAAAACATATTGACGCCCAGAAATGCGAAAATGGTGACAAATAACCCTACCACCGCCCACCAGGCCAAGAAGGCGCCACGCAAGCCTTTTACCAGTCGAATATGCAGCCAAGCGGCGTAATTCAGCCACACGATCAGCGCCCAGGTTTCTTTCGGATCCCATGACCAGTACCCGCCCCATGCCTCAGCCGCCCACATTGCGCCCAAGATAGTGGCGATGGTGAAAAAGCCGAATCCTACCGCAATGGATTTATACATGAGGTCATCCAGTACCTCCAGCGGCGGCAGACGGGTGGCCAAAATGCCACGGTTGACCATTAACCAAGCCACTGCCACCATGGCGGCCAAAGAAAACGAGCCATAGCCGATAAAGTTGGCAGGAACGTGCAGCTTCATCCAGTAAGATTGCAGCGCTGGTACCAAGGGTTGAATGTTTTCGGCTTGCCGGTCGAAGGTGTACCACAACAAAAACCCGACGGCTGCGGTAATAATCGGCAAGACAAACGCACCCAACAAACGGTTTTGGTAGCGTTGTTCGTAGTACAGGTAAAGCAGGGCGGTGATGATGGAAAACAGTACGAATACTTCATACAGGTTGGAAATGGGAATATGACCAACGTCCGGACTGATCAGATAAGACTCATACCAACGTACGATCAAGCCAATCAACCCCATGGCGGTGGCACTCCAGGTCAGCCCGCTGGCCACTTGGCCGGCAAAGGTTGAGCGGGTAGCCAAGGCCAGCCAGTAGGTCAATGTGGCGAGCACAAACAGCGTACTCATCCACATGATCGCTGATTGACTGGCCAGCATGAATTTCAGAAAAAAGGCGTGTTGAGCCCGCCCCAAGTCGCCATGATAGTCGTTGATGGCAAATAAACTGACGGCGGCAATCGTGATGATCAGGGTGCGCAGAGGCTTCCAGTACCATCCCAGTACACTGAAACCGGCCGCGAAACCAAATAAAAAGGTTTTTTCGTAACTATCCATGTATGCCCCGTACGCATTAAAGGCATAAAGAGCGCCAGCCCATAGCAGGACAGCGTAAATCCAGTCAAACAGGCTGAGTCGGCCAATGGACGGATTAGAGAGCGACAGAGTTTGCATGCTAACTTTCCTTCCCGATGCGGGCAATATCCTGGCAGCGTTGCCGGAATTCGTTTTCAAAATCCAGTGTCAGACGGTTGCCGGACATGGTGCATAATATACGATCTGGCCTGACCAATAGCCATAATCTGCGTTCATGAATAAAGAACATGGCAAAAACACCCAGTACCAGCAAGAACGAGCCAAAGTAGACGATGTTTTTTCCGGGCGAACGGGTCAGTTGAAAACCGGATGATTGGACTTGATCAAATGCCGAGAGTTGCAGATAGACCGGCGAACCATAAAAAAACAGATCGCTGATTGCATTCAGGCTGTCGCGTAAAAACCAGCCGCTGGCTTCGTTGGCAACTGGCGGTGACAGATGTGCGTCGCTGCGCGCCATTCCCCACGCTTGCCAGGCGCACATTTCCAGTATTTTCAGGTAAGTTTCTGCTGCGCGGTCGCGCTGATCGGCAGGTACCCGTTGTTCAATGAAGTCCGACAGGGCTTTGAATCCACCTTGGCCAAACAAGGTGAGTACCTTGATGGTGCTGTCGGTTAATTGGGCACGTGCTGTCGGGTTGTCCGGCATGATGACATTCGTTACCCGCTGGGCAATTTCCGGATAAAGCGTCGGATTCATCAGAACGGCACGCAGGCTCATAAAGCCGGTCAAGGTTGCATCAGGGTCCAACGGGAACCGCACATAGCGATAGGGTTCGGCCGGACTGGATCGCATGCCGGATACCACAAACCAGCGTTTATCAATCTGTACTGGCAACATGTAATTATTGTAGGCATGCGCGGTGCCATCTGCTGCACGGATTTTGTATTCAAAACTGGGGCCGACATTGTGCAGGTCTTTATTATCGGCAACTGCGTTACCGCCCAAGTGGGCTGCTTGTGGTTTGGCATCACCCGAGCCTTCAATATTGAAGGGGTGAAATTCGGTAAATTCAACAGTCAGGGGTAAATTGTCGCTGGCCAGGCTGCTTCTTTCGTGAACAACGCCGCCGAACGGGAATGGCTGGTTGTTACTGTTCAGAACGTTCCAGCCGTTGAGGCGCAACCGGGTGCCGCCATCTCCAAAACTGGCTTGATAAATCGCCACTCCATCATAAACAAGCGGGTGGTTGACCTTGATCGTGTGGTGTAACAGGGGTTTACCGGTGGATTTGTCCAGTATGGTGATATTGCTGGCAAATGATTTTGGTTGTCCGGTGGTGTAGTGTTCGATGAAAAATTTGTCGAGTGCAATGCGGAACGGCAACTCCTGAACCAAATAGCCATCGCCGGAATTTATGAAAATGATGTCAGCGCTACTGCCTTCCGGAATGGTGACATCCCCACGAAACGACAGGTTGTTGGCAGACAAGCGGCTGATAGGGGGGACTTCACTGGCTGGAATGTCACGGGTTTCAATTTTTTTGGTGCCAATGGCCTCTTGAAATTGTAACGGCAGATTGCCGTCAACCAAGCCGCCAATGCAGATGAGAACAATCGCGCTGTGGGTGAGCAAATAGCCCAATCGGTTGGCACTACCACGTTTGGCGGCCAGTAAAATGCCGTCAGCCCGGGTATCTTCGCGATATTTCCAACCTTGTGTCGTCAGATAGGTACGCAGTTGTGACACGCTGTTGGCATGCGCCGGAAATTCTGCTTGATGATGAAAGTGGCGCAGTGATTGTTCAGTGGCAGATTCGCGGTAGCTGCGCATGTCGCGCAGCATGGCGGGCCAATTGCGCCAGATGCATAAGCTGGTGGATAGTACAAGAAAAGCGAGAATGACAATAAACCACCCTGTGTGGTAAACGTCGAATAGTCCCAAAGCTTTAAAGGCAACAAACCAGAACTGACCGAATTTAATGATGTAATCGGTGTAGGGTTGGTTTTGTTTGAGCACGGTTCCCACAACCGACGCGATAGCCAAAATAGTAAACAGGCTGATGGCAAACCGCATCGAACTGAGCAGCTCGTAAAACGAACGGGAGACAGTACGTTGACTCATGTTGGTGGCGATTTTGGATGTGTAAAAGGGTGACATTGTGCCACCCTTTTGCGGATTCCAACAGGGGAAATTAACGAGAGTTTGGCTAGATTCGGGTTTTTATACCTGAAACGTCGTTAGCTATCATAGTGTGCATTTCCCCGGATTTGCGATATCAGGGCTGCAAGCCAGAGACATACTCTGCAACGGCCTTCATTTCTTGATCCGTCATTCGGGCAGCGATGTTGCGCATCATCTTGCCGCCATCATTGGCGCGTTGCCCCAGGCGGAAATTATTTAACTGGGTATAGATATACTCAGCATGTTGGCTGGCCAAACGTGGAAACTGAACTGGAATGCCAAGACCGGTAGGGCCGTGGCACGCTTGGCATGCCGGCACGCCGGTGGCTGCATCACCTGCCTTGAAAATCTTTTCGCCAGCCAACGCCAGATCTTTGTCTTTGGCTGCGCCTGGTTTCTCAACTTGTGCATGGAAATAGGCACCCAGATTTTTCATGTCGTCAGGGGTCAGGTTGGCACTGGCCACAATGCCTTGCATAATTGGGTTAACCCGTTTGCCTGCCTTGAAGTCCATCAACTGCTTAGTGATATACTCTGCATGTTGACCGGCCAGTTTGGGCTTGTCGGGAGCAGTGCTGTTGCCGTCAGCGCCGTGACAGGCTGCACACACAGAGGTAACAATTTGTTGTGCTTTTGCAGGGTCACCCGGCGTAGCGGCATCATCTGCATGAGCCAGGGAAATCGTGGTTAAAGCTGTGAGTACTGCCAACACCATGGACTTTTTCACTTGTCGCTCCTCTACCTTATAAACATGCCAAAGTTGCTATTTTAACCGCATTTTACACTAGACGCTAGCCCGTGTGCGATAACTGGATATCTATTTCATGAATCTATTTCAACCCGCTCAGTTTTTCATTACAGTCAATCACTTGGCTGATTTACCCAAAGATGTCACTGGCGAAATTGCCTTTGCCGGACGCTCTAACGCCGGCAAATCCAGTGCGATTAACACCTTGGCCAATCGTACCCGACTGGCTTTTGTCAGCAAGACGCCGGGGCGTACCCAGCACATTAATTATTTTTCATTGGGGCATGGACGTTATCTGGTCGATTTGCCGGGCTATGGCTTTGCCAAGGTGCCGGGCGCGGTTAAAGATCACTGGCGCGGTTTGTTGGGTGATTATTTGCAGCAACGCAACGAACTGGTCGGGTTGATTCTGATCATGGACGCGCGGCGCCCGCTCACCGATCTGGATTTGACCTTGCTGGCGTGGTTTGAGCCAACAGACAAACCGGTGCACTGTTTGTTGACCAAGAGTGATAAATTAAGCCGGGGCGTGGCCATGCAAACCTTGCAAACGGTGCGTGCCGAGCTGCAAAAAATGTCTCCGCATTTTAGTGTCCAATTATTTTCCAGTCTGAAAAAATTGGGGGCGGAAGAGGTGGAATCGGTAGCGGCTGGTTGGTTTGATGGCGGGGCGGGACGAGAAAAGACCTCGGTTAAAGGGGA
>DDOT01000183.1:0-5996 GCA_002341815.1 Thiobacillus sp. UBA2487
GCATCAGCGTAAAGGTCTGGGCCAGGCCTTGCTCAAGGATGCGCTGCTGCGTACCGCACAGGCCGCTGACATCGCGGGCATACGCTGTCTGTTGGTACATGCCAAGGACGACGCAGCGCGACAGTGGTACGCATCGTGGGAATTCGAACTCAGCCCGACTAATCCGTATCATCTGTTCCTGATGCTCAAGGATCTCAAGAGCATATTGAGCTAGCCCGATCTTTTCATGAATTCGCGTGATCATCACGCGAATTCATGAAAAGATCGGGTTAAATAAATGTCCTTCGCGCGCCAATAGTGCGCGTTTGCGCCATAAACCACCCGAATATCCGCCCAAACCACCATTGCTGGCAATCACGCGATGACAAGGCACGATAATCGCGACCGGATTGGCGCCACATGCATTGGCCACCGCACGAAACGCCTTGGGACGTCGCAGTTGACCGGCGATCTGCAGATAAGTCCGGGTTTCGCCAAAAGGAATGGCCTGTAACGCTTGCCACACCTCGCGCTGAAATGGGGTACCGCGCAAATCAAGGGTTAAATCATTGCTAATCATGCTGTTGAAAATAAAACCAAAAGCCTTTTCTATGTATTGATTGGTCTGATATCGACAATCTGCTTCCAATACATACCGATGTAACTCTGCTAATGCGTCTTCTGTGCTATCAGCCAGAATCAGGTTAGATAAGCCTCGATCAGTAGCAGCCAGCAGGACGGTACCCAACCACGTTTGCACAATTTGATAGTGGCGTTTCATGAGGACATCCAAGCAAAGCAGGCGCGTTGATCGGGTTAAACCGGTTTATCAGATTCGTAAACGGGGGGTGAAACCGGCGCGCCGGGCGGTAACCGTGATTGTCCATATTGTTTACGCTGATAATATTCATACAGCTTGGCATATTTTAAAAACACATAAAACGCACCGCAAACCGAGGTGAAAAATCCGCCCCATCCATTGGTGAAGGCTCGTTTGAAGAAATAGGAACGAATAAAGTAAATTGGCGGATATACCACGCAAATCCACGGATTGGGCCCTCGTCCTTTGGCAACCTTGTCGCGTACCAAACCCGTAGAATAGGAATTAACTTTGGCCACTTTGATATCCAGATCAGTTTCGGCAAAATGATAAAACACCGAATGTAAGGCTTTTATTTTGCCATTAACCTTGGGCGCTGCATGCACGGGCATATCCGTAATATGGCCTTTGTCTTTACGAAACAAACGTAAAAACTTGTTCAAGCGTATGTAATCATTATTCATTTGCCAAAACAGTTGCTCTTTGCGGGGAATCACATAGCCATCGGCATCGGGCTCGTCAGCCAGCAGTTGGCGAATTTCAATTTGACATTCGGGCGACAAAGCTTCATCGGCATCCAGCAACAGCACCCAAAGATGGCTGGTTTTTTCAAGTGCCATTTGTTTTTGTTTACCATAGCCCATAAAAGGGTGATGATAAATCACGCAGTTGTATTGACGGGCGATATCAAGGGTGGCATCGGTACTGCCGGAATCCAGCAAAACAATTTCATCGGCCCATTTAACGCTATCAAGGCAACTGGTCAAGGTACGTGCATTGTTAAATGTTGTGACAAAAGCGGACAAGGGTTGCATAGGGGGTTGCCATCCACGGATAATGAGAGCGGGTAAACTATAGCATAGGGCAAGGTGAACGTTTGAAGATACTGCATGTGATTGCATCGACTGGAACAGGCGGTGCCGAACAGCATGTTCTGGATTTGTGTTTGAATTTGCGCCTGGCAGGGGTGGAATCTGAAGTCGCCATGCCAAACCAAGGCCGATTGGGGCAACAACTTGGGTTAAAGGGCTTTGTGACGCATACATTTGGCACCGGCAGTCGATTAAACGTGTTTAACTTACTGCGCTTGCGCAACATCGTACGCCAAAGTCAAGCCGATGTTGTCCATGCACACATGCCGCGTTCAGCCAGCATGTTGCGTTGGAGCAAGCAAACAAAACCGTGTGTCGCCACGGCCCATAATATCGTCAAGCACGGATGGCCGTTTCTGCATTGCCAACGTGTGATTTGTGTTTCCGACATGGTATGTCGCTCATTGAATAAACACGGCTATCCACTGGACAATACCGTCGTGATCCATAATGCGGTAGACACCAACCGATTCACAGGGTTGTCGCGCGATTTGATTCGTGAACAGATGGCATGGCAAGATAAACAGGTCATTTTGTGTGTTGCACGGTTGGTGCCTGCCAAAGGCCAACGTTATGCCATACAAGCCGTTGCCCGATTAAACAGACCGGATTTACGGCTGGTCCTGGCGGGCAGTGGTACAGATGAAAACCTATTGCGCGATGAGGCCCATGCCCTGGGTATCAGTCAGCAAGTGGTGTTCGCCGGTAATCGACAAGATGTGCCGCAATTATTGGCAGGTGCTGATATTTATGTACAACCCAGCATCAAGGAAGGGTTTGGAATCGCTTTTTTAGAAGCCATGGCCAGCGGATTGGCCTGCATTGGCACCCGTACGGGCGCAATCCCGGAAATGGTACTAACCGGTCGTAATGGCTGGTTGATTGACGCTGGCAATAGCGATGAATTAGCAGATGTTTTGTGCAATCTGCTGGACAATCACCACTTGCGCAAACAACTGGGCGAACAAGCAGCTCGCGATGCACGCACCACCTTCAGCTTGCAACGACAAGCCCAGGATACGATTAGCGTATATCAACAGGTGTTAATGCGTAAATTGTCGAGCTGATTTGCCAGCAAACGGATGTCGAATTGATTCTCTGCCCGTAATCGGGCAGCATGTTGCAATTTTTCGCGCAAAGAAGCATCGTTGATCAACCGCATCATGGCGTGGGCCAGCGCAACAGGTTCACTCGGCACAATCAATGCACTATCGCCCACAATTTCTGCAATACCTCCCGAACCACTGGTAATAATCGCCGTGCCGGCCGCCATGGCCTCCAGTGCCGTGCGACCAAAAGGCTCCTGCCAAACCGACGGAACCAAGGCAATCGCCGAGTGAGCGAACTCTTGCATCACTTGTCGATGATCGATATAACCGGTGTAACGACATTGCTGTCCGGTTTTCGCTAAAAAAGTATGGGTTTGTTTTTCATACTCCGAGGTGGTTTCAAGACGGTCAACACCACACACAACCAATTGCCAATCAGGAATGTGATCCGCAATACTGGCAAATGCCGCTGCCATGGGTAACGCACCTTTTTCTTGGATGATTCTGCCCACATACGCAATCTGTGGCTGTTTGACAGCGGGTTGAAACAAGCGTGTATCCAGCCCGTTATGGACAACATGAACCTTTTCAAGACCACGTTGCAACCCGACACAAAAGCGCTGGCGGATGTAATCACTGACGCAATAAATTGCACTGGCCCGATCCAGAAGATGTTGCCGTTGACGAGGTGATCGGGCGCCATGCATACCTTGCGGGTCATTGTGCAAATGCAAGCTGATTTGCACCGTGTTCTTCAAAAGGCGTGTCAAATAGTTGAAAATCAGCGGGCGATTCTGCACTTCGACGTGTGTGTGTTGACGCTGCTTAACAAGCTCTNNTTGACGCTGCTTAACAAGCTCTGCCAGGCGCAAAGCCCACGCATAACTGTCACGCAAGTACCAGCGTTGCCAACCCGTCAATACGTTATGTTGCAGATCGGGCAGGTCCATGGCGTGTCCGCTGTACAGCACCGTGTTATCCCGAAAACGGCTGTGGCGGGTAAAATCAACCATACACAACGCCACCGCACCTTTGTAGTGTGCCGTAAATAATTCTTTGGGCGGCAAAACAATCGCAATCGACGGAGACATCGTTATTTGCGCCTGAGTTCTGTGCGTGCCAGTCCCCAACCCAACGTCATCCAAAACGGAATGGCTGACCACCCGTGAAAAAAGCTGGTTGCCGAGGCTAACGGCCATAAACGAGACAATAAGGTGACCAGCAGGGCAATATACAGAGGATCACTCACGCTGGTGTGCCACAAGGGTTGGCTGATTTGACGCACGATAAGTAGCATCGCACCGATAAAGCCTGTCAGCGCGATAATTCCGCCATCAACCCACCATTCCAGATAAATATTGTGCGGATGTGGCGCACATCGCGAAAAGCCAATGTGCTTGCCATCGTCAGGACCATACCTTGGATTGGGGCATTCATGCGTAAAGTTGCCACGACCAATCCCGATCAGCGGATGATCGGCAATAATATCCAGTGCGCTGATCCAGATGACGCCATACGGCGAATCAGGCAAGTGTTCAATGGTATGAATCGTAGAATCCACCTGGCGATGATACACATCCGGCTTGAGCATCATGACCACCCCAGCTCCCAGCACGAACACCACCAACAAGCCCACCCCGATTTTACGGAGAGAAGGCATCAATATCACAATCAACATCAATGACATCAACACAAACAACAATGCCATCCGTTCGCCACTCAACACCACAGCAAACATCGATGACAAAGCAATAAATAACGCCCGCAGGGTGTGTTTTCGTCCGAGATCACCCATGACATACGGAATAAATTGCCATGCCAGCATAATGCCGACAATTGGTTTTGGATAGGATGCGGTCAAGCGCTGCGGGTTAAGAATCGGGCGGCCAAACAGGTCGGTACCATGCACGTATTGATAAATCGCATCCATGCCAAGCCAAGCCATGCACAGCAAACCTGTATTCAGCAAACGCTCTTGCCAGATGGCATGCGGCAAGATCCAACGTTGCAACGCAGCGGCTAAAATCACGAAACGGATCCAGCCAAAGGCATCAATCATCACCGCTTGAGGATGCCAGGCAAACGCACCGCGCATGATCTCAAACCCACAAACGGCAAACAGAAGTTTCACCCAGGTTTGATTCGCCCACTGCCAATCTTGCATACGCCAAGAGCGCCACAAAAATCCGAGTACCAATAGCCCGGCAATGGTTTCGGCTGCGCCATTACCCAACAACAACCCAACGGGCAGCAGCACGGCCAGCCAACCGCCCNNACCCGCCATATCCAAGCGAGCACAACGATTGCGATTGTCCATGCGTGTCTATCCCAATTAAAATGCGCTATTTTACCGCGTGCCGATAACTTTACGCCATGCCGGATCAGATAAACAACGATTCAATTCGCCAGTTGAATCAGTTGACGGGCACGGTGTTGATACGTGTGTTGGTGCATGATGCGTTGGTAGCCAGCCTCACCGATTTGATTAGCCCATGCCGGATCGGCTAGCAGTCGATCATACAAAGCAGTCAATTCATCCAGACTGTGCCACACCAGGATTTCTTTTCCCGGCTCAAAACACAGCGGCAAATCCGGCATATCATCATTCAGCACTGGTGTTTTGCAACCATAAGGTTCGAAGCTGCGCTGATTCAACCCATTCACTACATTTTTTTCGTTGCGAATATTCAGCACGGCCAGACTGCGTGCATAAACATCGGGCAGCTTGGAATAGGGCAAGCGGTTTGCGTGAATAATATGAGGCGTATGCCCACTCAACGTTGACCATCCTTTGCCATACAGCGTCAAAGGACGATTGATTTGCGCAACCAATGCCCCTCGTCCTGGACTATTATTGGCAGCATAAATCACCTGTTTATCTCTGGGAAGCTGGCGTGGTGAAAACAATGTGGTATCTACCGCCAATGGTAAATAAGACGCAGCCACTTGATAACCAAATTGGCGCAAATCATCCATAAATGCGCTATCCGTCACTGCAACGTGATCCACCAATGAAGCAAATGCAAACTCTTCGGCATTTAATCGGTCGCCAACCCAAGCCATACTGATGGCATGGGGCACGGTTTCCCGCACCAATTCAAACATGCGCACCGGCATGTACAATGCCGCAATCACAATAAAAATCACGCGATCCGGTTTGTATTCAGCAAGCACTTGTGCAAGATCATCACACATGGCAGGGACGTAATCACCGGTTATGCGTCGCTTGATTTTGTAATGTAACGATTGCCAAGGTGTTGTACCGTTCATGGCAAA
>DDOT01000183.1:6020-7103 GCA_002341815.1 Thiobacillus sp. UBA2487
AACATGGTATCCTGTTTCACGCAGCGCCCGTGTCAGGTTTTCCGGCCAATGGACAATGCTGCGAAACTTACCAACAACGAGTATCTTCAAAGTATAGCCATCTCAATTTTTATTTGAATTTTCAGAATGATAAAACGGATGCATCAGCGAAGAATATTTCGATCAGAGCAAGCTGCTGCAGCTTCCGAACGCTCACCCATACGCCCCATGATGCCATCGCGCCAACCCTGCCAAATCGCTGCTAATTTGGCCATCTTGTCTGTTTCATACAATATGACACGGCGTATGGATTTAAAACTGGCCAAGATGCCTTTGACAATCCACAATCCGAACGGATAACGTCTTGATTCTTTTGCCATCACCATAAAATTACGTGTAATGTAATATCGACGGTTTGCAGAATGATTACTGGTATGCGTGGTATGTCCCAAAATTTGATGCACGCTGTGGGCGCCAATATGATGGCGCATCAGCATGGCGCGCGTTTGTAATACCGAATACCCGGCTTTTCTGACGCGCTGACAATATTCGGTATCGACAAAATCGATAAAAAAATCCTCACGAAAACCGTGTAACTGGTGCCATAACGCAATATCCAGCAATGAGCCGGAGCTAATCACCCAATCTACATGGGTATAACCATCATCCTGTACCGTTTGCGTTTGATCATGACGAGACGGGTCGCTAAATCGGGCACCGATGACCCCAGGCTTTTCTGACAGGCTGGCACTTTGCCATGTTCTGCACAGGTGTGCGACCATGTCATCTTGTAGCCAAGTATCTTGATCCAGCAAGAGTGCACGTGTAAAGCCAGCGGATTCGGCAGCAGCGATGCCTTTGTTAAATGCGGCGGCAACACCAATGTTGGTTTCATTGATCAATAATTCATCGGCATGTACGGCTTGTTTTACATTTTCCGCCGCGTTGCCACGCGTTGCATTATCCACCACAATCAGCTTGATCACTTGCGAGCGTATGCGTTGCAATCGCTGGCCAAATTGCTGATCAGGATACCAGCATACAACAACGGCACATATTGGCGACATAGCCGTTTTGTGGCTCACGGCACCAACTCGCGATAAA
>DDOT01000122.1:0-130 GCA_002341815.1 Thiobacillus sp. UBA2487
GCTGCTGCTCCTGCTGCTGACGCTGCTGCTCCTGCTGCCAAGTAATTTAACGGCTGCACCAACAAAAGGCAGGGTTTCCCTGCCTTTTGTTATTTGTGTGCAGGAGATAGGTTGTTAGGGAAGCACTGAT
>DDOT01000122.1:174-1788 GCA_002341815.1 Thiobacillus sp. UBA2487
AGGCGTTGATCGATGTCCAATGCTATTGGATCAATTGACTGATGCGATTTGAACAACGTCAGCAGATCGGGAAGGTTTTCATATGACTGGCATCTGGAAGCCGCACTACACAGTGGCCGCGATTACCGAACGCGATGGCCGGTTTTTATTGGTTGAGGAACACACGGAAGACGGCGTGCGTATTAATCAGCCGGCCGGCCATGTTGAGTCGGGTGAATCGCCGGTCGAGGCTGTTGTGCGCGAAACGCTGGAAGAATCAGCCTGGCAGTTTGTTCCGCAGGTATTGGTGGGCATTTATCAATGGACAGTGCCGGATCGTGGCAAAACCTATTTGCGGTTTGCGTATAGCGGAACGGTGCATGGTTTCGAGGCAGAAAGACGGCTCGATAAAGGCATTCTGCGAACGGTGTGGATGACCCGAGACGAACTGCAAGCGTGCCGTGCACGGCATCGCAGTCCGTTGGTGCTGGATTGTGTCGATGATTACTTGGCTGGTAAACACTTTCCGTGCGATATGGTGCGGTATTATGGTTAAACAATGAGCAAAACGCATATCGTCGTCGGCATGTCGGGTGGTGTCGATTCTAGTGTGGCTGCATGGTTGCTGAAGCAGCAGGGTTATCACGTCACCGGTGTATTCATGAAAAACTGGGACGATTACGATGACGAACATTGCCCCGCGCGGCAGGATTTTCTGGATGTGCTGGCGGTGGCCGATGTCATTGGCGTCGACGTAGAGGCGGTGAATTTTAGCGAAGAATATCGTGAGCGCGTGTTTGCGTATTTTTTGCGTGAATACCAGGCGGGGCGCACGCCCAATCCGGATGTGCTGTGTAATGCAGAGATCAAATTCAAGGCGTTTCTGGATTATGCCTTGTCATTGGGCGCAGAGCGCATCGCCACCGGGCACTACGCGCAAGTCGAACATGGTGCAACCTCACGTTTGTTGCGGGCTGTGGACGACACCAAAGATCAAAGTTATTTTTTGTATCGGCTGAATCAATATCAGTTGTCACACACCCTGTTTCCCTTGGGCGGACTCCGTAAAACCGAGGTGCGCGCCATTGCCCATCAAATCGGCTTGCCCAACGCTGCCAAAAAGGACAGCACGGGGATCTGTTTTATTGGTGAGCGCCCCTTTCGCGAATTCCTGCAAAAATACCTGCCGGTTCAGCCGGGCATCATGCGCACGCCAGAGGGCAAGTTGGTTGGACAGCATCAAGGCTTGATGTTTTATACCATTGGACAGCGGCAAGGTTTGGGTATTGGTGGCGCGGGCGAACCTTGGTTTGTCGCTGCTAAAGATATGGTGCAGAACGAATTGATTGTGGTGCAAGGTCACGATCACCCTTTGCTGTTTCGGCCCGAGCTGAACGCAGCCGATTTAAGTTGGGTATCTGGTCGGTTGCCTGATCTGGATGCGGCCTGTTCGGCCAAAACCCGTTATCGGCAAGCTGATGCAGCGTGCCGGGCAGCAATGAATGATTCAGGTGAGCTGCACCTGACGTTTGATATGCCTCAATGGGCGGTCACATCAGGGCAGTCTGCGGTGGTGTATCGCGGCGCCGAGTGCCTGGGCGGCGGTATTATTGTTTAACCCGATCTTTTCATAAA
>DDOT01000122.1:1811-2112 GCA_002341815.1 Thiobacillus sp. UBA2487
TCTGGTAATGTTTCAACTCTTCGATCGAGTCGTAAATGTCAGACAACGCTTCGTGTTTGCTGTTTTTTGTGAAGTTCTTGACGCTTTCCGGTTTCCAACGTTTGGCAAGTTCTTTTAAGGTGCTGACATCAAGGTTGCGATAATGAAACCAGTCTTCCAGTTTAGGCATGTAACGCGCGAGAAAGCGTCGGTCTTGGCAGATGGAGTTGCCGCACATGGGTGAAACACGGGTGGGAACGTGCTGTTGCAAAAAAGCCAACATTTGTGCTTCGACATCCGCTTCGTTGAGCGTGCTGGCGCG
>DDOT01000122.1:2196-8598 GCA_002341815.1 Thiobacillus sp. UBA2487
GCACCGGTGCTTCGGCAACCGTTTCCAGCCTGCTGTTGGTAATCACCAATGCGATTTCGAGAATGCGGTCGGTGTCGGGTTGCAGACCGGACATTTCCATGTCGATCCAGATGAGGTTGTTTTGATCCTGTGCCATGATGAGCGTATGAAAGGTTTGTAAAGCCGTGATTGTGGCATAATTCTGCCATGAATACATTTACCTTGGTTTTTCTGATTGCCCTGTTGCTGACCTTGCTTGTGAAAAGCGGCCTGATTGTCAGGCAGATGCGCCATGTCTGGTTGCACCGGGAGCAGGTTCCTGCAGCATTTGTTGGCAAAATTGGTGCTGTAGAACACCTGCGTGCGGCGCAGTACGCCTTGGCGCGCGGCAAATTGGCGTTATGGGGTGTGGTACAGGAGTCATTGATTCTTGTGTTGTTCACGTTGGGCGGTGGTCTGGATTGGTTGGCTGGGTGGTGGTTCGGCATGGCATCGCCGCTATTGGCCGATGCGGGGTTGATCATCAGCGTGATGTTGCTGTCGGCGTTACTGGAATTACCGGTCGACTGGTATCGCAAATTTGTGGTCGAACAGCGTTTTGGTTTTAACGCCATGAAGCCGGCTGATTTTTTGCGCGACCTGCTGTTGCAAGTGGTGTTGGGTGTGGTGTTGGGCGTGCCGCTGTTGATGGCGGTATTGTGGATCATGCGACGGGCCGGCACCGACTGGTGGCTGTACGCCTGGTTGGTGTGGGTGGCGTTTAATGTGTTGGTGCTGGCGATATATCCGACCTTCATCGCGCCGTTGTTCAACAAATTCGCTCCATTGGAAGATGTCGCTTTAAAACAACGCATCGAGCATCTATTGCACAAAAGCGGCTTTGCCGCGCAAGGCCTATATGTGATGGACGGCTCTAAACGCAGCAGCCATGGTAATGCGTATTTCACCGGATTTGGCCGTTCGCGTCGGATTGTGCTGTTTGATACCTTGCTCAAGCAGTTGCAACCCGATGAAATCGTTGCGGTGTTGGCACATGAGTTGGGGCATTTCCATCATCGTCATGTGTTGAAACGCATGGCATGGATGTTCGGTTTGAGTTTGCTGGCGTTATGGTTGGCGGCTCAAGCAATTGACAGCGCGTGGTTTTATGCCGCATTGCGCGTCAGTCATCGCTCTTCCGGCATGGGTTTGCTGTTGTTTTTCTTGGTGATGCCTGTTTTTTCGCTGCCATTGCAATGGTGGTCGGCAGCCAGTTCGCGGCGCAACGAATTTGAGGCCGATCGCTATGCCGCTCAGCAAACCAATCCTGCGTTGCTGGTTAATGCGCTGGTTGGGTTGTACCGTGATAATGCTGCGACGTTGACTTCGGATGCATGGTATTCTTCGCTGAATGACTCTCACCCCAACGCGCAACAGCGAGTGGCACATTTGCTTGCGTTGCTTCCCTAAAGGAAACGTGTAATGAAATATTCTGTGATGTTAACGGTATTGTTGTCGCTGAGTGCAAGTTTGGCACATGCAGATGCCATTGATCCGGTTGCCGGTAAAAAACTGTACGAACAATCTTGTGCCGCTTGTCATGCTAATCTGTTCGGCGGTGATGGCAGCAAGATTTTCACTCGCCCTGACCACAAAGTGCGGAGTTTTGCCCAATTACAGGGCAGGGTATCGGGATGCAGCATGAAGAACAACACGGGTTGGTTCCCGTCCGATGAAGCCAATGTGGTGGCATGGTTGAATCAAACCTATTATCGGTTCAAGTAACCAGGAAATTCAATTCGCACACATAATCCGCCATAGGTTGCCTGGCCAAGCCGGATGACCGCGTGGTGTTGATCTGCGATGGCTTTGACGATAGCGAGCCCCAGTCCGCTGCCATTACCGGAAGTGCCCGGAATGCGATAAAAGCGGTCGAAAATGCGATTCTGCTCTTCTTCCGGTATGCCGGGGCCCGTGTCACTGACGCTGATCCAGCATACATCGGTTTCGCGCCCGCTGGCCAAGTCGATTCTTCCGCCAATGGGTGTATAGCGTAAGGCGTTGGATAGTAAATTGGATAGCATGATCGACAAGCTGTGCGGGTCGCCGTGAATGATCGCCTCTGGTGTGGAATCGGCCAGCCCCATGTCGATTTGCCGGTTATGTGCCAATGTGGCATGTTGGCACAAGACATCTTTTAGCAGCGTGGTTAATTCTATCGGACTGTAGTAGCGTGGCTTGCCCCCTGTTTCATGTCGGGCCAACACCAGTAACTGTTCGGTCAGGTGATGTGCGCGTTGCACGCCAGCGATTAAATCGTGGATCGCTTGTTGCTGTTCTTCTGCGCTGCGCGCAGCTTCCAGTAACTGTATTTGCAGGGTCAACGCGGTTAAAGGTGTCCGCAATTCATGAGATGCATCGGCAATAAAAACCTGCTGTTGTGTGAGGGCTTGACCGAGACGATCTTGCAACTCGTTGATGGCGTTGACCAAGGGTTTTAATTCCTGTGGACTGTTTTGTTCCGGATAGTGCGCCAAGTCTTCGGGTTGTCGCTGGTTGACCCACTCGGCCATGCGGGTGAGTGGTTTGAATTCATGGCTGAGTATCAGCCAAATGATGCCGCCCATCATGGGAAACAAAAACAAAAACGGCAAGGTGGCTTGCAAGGCGAATTCGGATGCCATATTGGCTCGGCTTGACATGGGTTGCGCTACTTCATACAACCGGTTTGGTTTGCGGATCATATACAAGCGCCAGGGTTCACCGTCGATGATCACGGTTTGATAGCCTTCGGTATTGACAACGGGCAGGGAAATGTCCGGTCTTGATTGATAAACCAACTGTTTGGTCAGCGTGCTGATGATTTGTACGGCGGTGTTGCTGTTTTCTTCTGGATCGAAGGCTTGCTGGTCGCCAATTTCGCTGAAATTGCCGTTATACAGCGCGATCGACATCTCGCGCATTTGGTAATCCAACGCTTCACCGGATTCTTCTCTGGCGGCTTTCCATACGCCAAAGCAACCGATGATTAATCCGCCGCCAAACATCATCAGCAAAATGATCAACAGCCTGCGGCGGATCGATTTCATGCGGATTTGCACAACATCCAGCCTACACCGCGCATGTTGTGTATCCAGTCGCTGCCCAGCTTGCGGCGCAAGGAGGAGATATAGTGTTCGATGACGTTGCTGTTGACCGTTTCATCCCAGTTGTACAACCGATCTTGCAGCTCTTCGCGCGAGAAAGGTTTGCTGGGGTGTTCCATTAAAATTCGCAGCAAAGAAAATTCTCTCAAGGTGACGTGCACCCGTTTCCCCTTCAGGCTAACATCGTGGTTAACCGGGTTCAGACATAAATCGCCAATTTCAATCTGTGGTTTGCCGCTGCCGCAGCGGCGTCTTGCCAATGCACGTACACGCGCCGACAACTCGTTCAAATTAAAAGGTTTTATCAGGTAATCATCTGCACCCATATCCAACGTGTCGATTTTGTCGACCATGCTGTCACGGGCAGTAACCACCAGTACCACGACCGGGTTGTTGTTGCGCCGAATCTCTTTTAACAGGTTGGTGCCGTCTTTACCGGGTAGACCAAGATCAAGTATAAGCAGGTCGTATGTGGTCGCTCGCAAACTGGCATTTGCTGCGAGGCCGTCGGTTAACCAGTCAACGGTATAACTCTCGCGCACTAGCCAGTTGCGAATAGAGGCACCGATCATGTCATCGTCTTCAACAATCAAAATGCGCATGTGTTTCCCCACATGTAAAAACAATGCCCAGCGTGAGCCGGGCATTGTGCTGTCGCGTTCGGCAATTAGAACTTGTCGCCGATGCTCAACATAACGGCACGCGGTGCGCCAGGCAAGGCCAAGGTCGCGCCGACGCTGTTGGGTGTGCCATACAGACCACCGGCTGAAACGTACTCGAAAGCGTTGTACTGTTTGTTAAGCAAGTTGTCAACTTCGAGGTTTACCGTGACGAAGTTAGGTTTGCCAAACAACATGCCTTCCTGTAAATCCAGTTCGGCGTTGAAGTTAACCAGCCCATAGGCGCTTAATTCGGTTGTGCTGGGTTGGTTGGCATTGTTGTCATAGATATGTTGTGCACCGGTATATTGGTACACCAGACGTGGTTTCACGGTTGCACTGCCGATCATCCATACCCCGGTAATTCCCGTGCTTACCGTTGTATGTGGCGTGTTGGCGACCGGTACGTTATACAACGTGCCACTGCCGTTAGTAAAGCTGTTGTATTTGGCGGTGACCAGGCCTACATTCATGAAGCCGAACAGGTTGCTGCCGAACCCGCTGCTGGCGGCAAGGTTCATTCCGCTGTAGGTAGATGACCCAGAGGCCAGTAATGCGCCACCACTGGCCAGTGCCGTCGGCAAGGTTTCGTTGGCGAATTTCAGGTTGAAGATGCTGGCATCCAGGGTGGTGTCGTGCAGCAGGCCGAGCTGATTCCAATGCATCTTCCCGCCTGCCTGATAGTAGTCGCCTTGCTCAAGCTGCACATTGGGGGCGGTAATTGCTACAAACGGTCCCGTTCCGCCACCCATTTCAGGCAAACGATAGGCACGTTCATAGTTCGCATACAGCGTTATGCCGTTCATGATATCCCAGTTGATGCCGAGAGATGGTTCAAACTTGTTGAATGATTTAGTGGCAGATGGAAACATTGAAAGGTTGGTGCCTGTGGCATTGGGGAATTGTGCGGCTTCATCGTGGGTAAAATCGACATAGTAATCGACAAACCGAATACCTGGGTTGATGCGTAGTGATTTCACAGGCGCGAACTGATCTTCAATGAACGCGGCAGTATCCATTTGATAAAACTGGTCGCTGAAATAATTGCCGTCTGGGGCACTGGCAGATGCCGCCGGACTGAATAACTGTTCTTGCGAGTGGTAATGGCTGCCTTGCAAATAGCCGCCCGCTTCCAGATGGTTCATGGGTAAATCATAGCTGACCCACAGTTTGTCGCCGACCACGTCACTGCTGGGTGCGTTGACTTCGCTCTGGCCTGGACCTCCAACCGGGTAATAGGCGTGCAGAGGTGTATAGTGCAAACGCTCTTCATGGGTATAGTAGGTCATGTTGTGAAAACTGGTGGCACTGTTCAAATTGAGATCCAGATTGCCATACAACATGCTGATGTCATTGGTATCCCATTTCCAGTTCACATTGCCGGGCAGGGTGGTATAAAAACCGGTGGTTTGCTGACTGAACAGCGGCCCGCCTTTGCTGTTGTTGTTGCTGTCATAACCGTTGAGGGTCACGTCAGAAATTGGTGTGGTCGGGGTCGCCAATGGGCGGAATGCACCGCTGAATGCATGGTACATGCCGATGCTGAATTGTCCGTTATCCAATTTCTTGCGGGTTTTCATATAATAGGCTTGATCGGAACTGCCATTGCCGAAGCCATCGGGTGCTGTCATGAAACTGTCGGCTTTACCTTCACCAAATGCTAATACTGTTGCCCAGCCACCATGATCACCGGTTTGTAAAGAAGCCGAGAAGTTGCGGGTATTAAAGCTGCCAAACGTATAGTCAGCAGTGGCGGAAGCAGTGTTGCTGGGTTGTAGGGGTTTGAAGTTGATGCCGCCGCCGATATTGGTATACCAACGATCTGCCGGATCACCCGGGCCATAAGTGACACTCATGCTGTCGATCATTGAGCTTTGCGGCACCAGTGTGGCTTGCCACAAGCCATTCCCCGGATTTACCATTGGCACGCCATCAAATGTCACGCCAATGCTGCCGTTATCCGTCTGTCCGCCGGAAAAGCCGGCCCAACCGGTCTTGATACCATCAATGCTGATGGAGGTTTTGGTGGCCCCGCTGCTGCCATAACTGGCAACACTAACGCCTGGCGCAATGGCTAATGCCCGCGCTGCGCCGCCCACCACACCACCGGCCTGAATTTCTTCCTGATCGAGGGTTACCGTATCTTGGTTGAGCGCTGTATTTTGTACGGGGTTTGAGTTGGCGTTGGCGGGTTGGTCGCTGCCACTGGCTTGTGACGACACTGTCCCAAGATCAACGGTTTGATCGGCAAAACCGGCAACCGGTGAAAGAAAAATCAATGCGATGAGCGCGTTAAGCGGCTTGATAACCGGATGACAATAAAACGACACGATGAACTCCCTGTTTTTAGAAACAGGTCGCATTGTCAAGGTTGAATATGAAAACTACCTTAGTTGATTGCTAAGTTTTTATGACGGCAGTTAACATGCTGTATTTAAATCATTATTATCATGATCGATGAGCGCGTCATGTTGTTTTTTTGCCACGCTTGTGAATTGATACCATGGGGGGCTGGGCTGGTACAACGTTTCAGTTGAGGAAGTCGGGGCGGCGGCTACTCGCCATTAACGCCTGGTGTTGACATTGGGGCTGTGGTCAGCACGGTGAAATTAAGCTGAGTGCTCACGGGTGGAAGTGGG
>DDOT01000126.1:0-3784 GCA_002341815.1 Thiobacillus sp. UBA2487
CCTCACTGGTCTTTTGTTACAGAATGGAATTTTATTCAATTGGGCGTATGAATAACGACGCCACGCTTTCATAAAATTCCATTCTGTAACACAATCTTGCGTGATCATCACGCGAATTCATGAAAAGATCGGGCTACAATATGAAACGATTCTTATTTCTTGTATTGGGTTTGCTAACCATGAACAATGTTACTGCCGTATCCGCTGCACCCGTATCTGCGTCACCGATGCATACTGAATCCATTGTGTTAGGCATGGGGTGTTTTTGGGGGGCTCAGAAACGTCTCGGCGAACAACCGGGTGTGATCAGCACGGAAGTGGGGTATGCCGGTGGCGTGGGTGCAGATCCAGATTATGAATCAGTATTGGCTGATGCACACCGAGCAGATGGTCAGGGCCATCACGCTGCTGTTCATGCCGAGGTGGTTAAGGTGGTATTTGATCCGACCAGAACATCGCTGAAGCAAATTTTGATTGCGTTCTGGGAAAACCATGACCCAACGCAAGGTAACCGCCAGGGCAATGACATCGGCGCAAATTACCGTAGCATTATCTTGTATTCAAATCCGCAACAGCGCGAAGTTGCCGAACAAACGCGTGCCATTTACCAACAAGCGCTCAGCCATGCCGGATATGGCAAAATTACCACAGACATTGCACCGTTACAGCAATTTTATCCTGCCGAATCCTATCATCAGGATTATCTGAAAAAACACCCGCTGGGTTATTGTGGCGCCGGCGGTACCGGGGTTCATTTTCCGGGAAGCACCAATCAGAGTGACAACAGCACCCCCGCGCCATTGGATGCGCGCCAATTGGCCAGCACGCAACTGGTGGTGTTTGAAGGTGTCGATTGTCCCTACTGCAAACAATTTGAGCGCGACGTGTTACAGCACTGGCATGCCAGTGTACCGGTGGTGCGCACATTGTCTCATCAAGCGCCCGGTGGCTGGGTATTAAGCAGCAATCTGTGGGCAACCCCCACCATTGTGTTGTTCAAAAACGGTCATGAAGTCAGTCGTTATACCGGTTATGATGGTATGCAACAACGCTTCTGGGGTTGGCTCGGCCACGAATTATTGACGCCCGAGCAACAGAAGATTGCGTTCCAAGCCGGTACCGAAATGCCCTACACGGGTTCATTGCTCGATAATCAGCAACCGGGCACTTATGTAGATCCGATCAGCGGTCAACCGCTGTTTCGTAGCGATGCCAAATTTCACAGCCACAGCGGTTGGCCAAGTTTTTTTGATCCCCTGCCGGGGGCGTTGATCTTGCGTGACGATAACAGCCACGGCATGCATCGCGTGGAGGTATTAAGTGCCAGTTCGGGCATACACCTTGGTCATGTGTTTGACGATGGCCCGCCCCCTACCGGCAAGCGTTATTGTATCAACAGTGCCGTATTGCGGTTTGAGCCAGACAGGTAAGGGTTGATAGCTATTCTCGTTGGCGTAATAGAATTCGCGTTCGTCGAACGCTTACAATATGATGTACGCCTGAAGTGGTAGGCATTTTGTGTTTTCCTTTCAAATTGAAAATGATCGTCTCTGCACCGAATTCACGGGCACACGGAGGTATTCGAATTGCTGGAATTCAACCCTGCAGCCGTTGACCTCTTTCACGCAGCTTCCGCATGGCCGGAACCCCATAGACTCGTAAAGCTTCCTGGCGCGGTGATTGTTTACGCGCACGATCAGATGGATGCGCTGCAATCCGTGAACATAAAATCCCAATTCAAGGGTGCGCTGTGCGACGATTCTTCCCAATCCCTTGCCGAGATAATCGGCATGCAACGCGATCCTGAATTCTGCAGACGATTCTCCTTCTGTTGCCAGCAGAGAGAATGCAATCGGCACTTCATCCTGTTTCGTTACATATATCCATGTATTCTCTTTCTCCAGATATTCGTCCAGCCATCCGTTTCTGCGCAATGCATAGTCGAGTTCGCCGAATTCAGCGGGATAGGGTGGCCAACCGGCTATTGCCTGCCTGTCTTGCCGGGTTGCCCTGTGCGTCACCAAATTCCCCATGTCATGCCACCTTGTTCATGAGGCTTTTGCCTCGCTGGCTCGATCGGTAGATGTCGTCACGCTCAGCAGTGCCATTTCCGGAAATCAGCTTCAGCCACTCTTCTGTATCCATGACGGCCGCGAAACGGGCTTGCATCACGGTGCTGAAGGTTCTGTGTATTTCTTCGGCAGTGGCGTAACCTGCCTTGTTTGCATAGCTGAGCGTGCCGGATGCATCCTGCAGATATTCGACATTCAGGCCGCTGTGAAATGCTTGCTTGATCGTAGAATCCACGCAGTTGTGAGTCATGTATCCTGTGACGCTCAGCGTGTCAATCCGGTTTGCAGCCAGCCATTCTGCCAAATCGGTTCCGGCAAAAGCACTCGGCAGTTTCTTGTTTATCTTGTGCTGCCAGTTGCGGATCTTGATTCNNGATCCCAGCCTTGGCTTCCCTCGGCAAAAATCGGGGATTGAGGCGAAGCAAATTGCTGAACCGCGATAACCGGGATGCCAAAGGCTTTGGCAGCATCCATGGCCTTGCCGATATTGGCAAGGGAAGAATGGATATCCGGGTATTCAATCGGCAGGTTGCCGGTGACATATTCGTTCTGTACATCGATGACGATCAAGGCGCGCTTCGGTGCATGGTTCATTTCCATTCTCCTTTTCTGTTGAACACGGCTTCATTATGAGCAGCCATGTTGACTTGAGGCAGTGGCCTGAATGACAATAATCGAAAAAATCGGGACAATCTGGAAATGAAAGCGCAATCAATAGCCGTAGTCGTGTTCGACCGAATCAGTCCGTTCCATCTGTCCGTGCCCTGCATCATGTTCGGCGAGGACCGAATGGGCGGCTGCACAGTCAGGTTCGACCTGAAGGTTTGCTCGGTCGAGTCCGGACCTTTGCGAACTACTGCCGGATTCACGATGGAAACGAAGCACGGGCTGAACGGCCTTTCGAATGCGGACATCGTCATCGTGCCCTCTTGGCGAAATACGGATGAAATTCCCCCGAAACCGTTGCTGGAGGCATTGCAGCGGGCGCACAAGAGAGGCGCAGTGGTGGTCGGATTATGCCTCGGCAGTTATGTGCTGGCGGCGGCAGGATTGTTGGACGGGCTTGAAGCAACCACACACTGGAACTGGGCGAATGATCTTGCCGCCAGATATCCCGGGATAAAAGTGAACCCGGACGTGCTTTATGTGGATCAGGGCAATATCATTACGTCGGCCGGCACGGGTTCCGCCATCGATTGCTGTCTGCACATCGTGCGCAGGTTTCATGGCGCAGAAGTGGCCAATTACATCGCGCGCCGCATGGTGGTATCGCCCCATCGTCAAGGCGGTCAAGCTCAATTCATCCAGCAGCCAGTGAGGGAAATCGAAAAGACGGATCGTTTCGCAAAAGTGCTTGATTGGGCGGGCGGCAACCTGCATCAGGCGCTCAGCCTGGACATTCTGGCCGGGCGCGAGCTGATGACACGGCGGACTTTCACCAGAAAGTTCAAACAGGTGATGGGAGAAACGGTCGGCGAGTGGCTGACGAGCCAGCGCATTGCGCTTGCCCAGCAGATGCTGGAGACCAGCGATCTTTCCATCGAGGAGATCGCAACACAGGCAGGATTTGGCACCGCAACTTCGTTGCGGCAATATTTCAATCAGGCGTTCAGGATATCGCCTTCCAGTTATCGCAAGGAGTTTCGTCATAAATTGCCGTAGTTCAAATTTCCGGGACCGCTGCTGTTTCTTATCATCGTGCGGCGAATAGC
>DDOT01000126.1:3803-5393 GCA_002341815.1 Thiobacillus sp. UBA2487
CCCATAATCTCCGCATGAATAGCGGTGATTACACATACATCTGGCAGGCCGATGACTGGCCGGGTTGGCGCTTCGACCTGGCGGGATTGGCCAGCCCCATGGCCGAGGTCAGTCGTGCCCAAGGGTTGTTGATGGGGCGTCTGGCTGACGTCGGCATGGCCTTGCGTGACCAGGCGAGTCTGGCGGCACTCACCGAGGACGTGGTCAAGACCAGTGAGATCGAGGGTGAGCAACTCAACGTCGAGTCCGTGCGCTCGTCCATCGCGCGCAGGCTGGGCGTGGACATCGGCGCGCTCGCGCCAGTTGATCGTTATGTCGATGGCGTGGTTGAGATGGTGTTGGATGCCACGGCCAATTGCCAGTCACCGGTAACGCGAGAGCGTCTGTTCGGCTGGCATGCTGCACTGTTCCCCACCGGCTACTCCGGGCTCTCCAAGATCAAGGTCGGCGGCTGGCGCAGCGATGCCACTGGCCCGATGCAAGTGGTGTCCGGCTTCATCGGCCGCCAGAAAGTGCATTTTGAAGCGCCGCCGGCCGATCGCATCGAGGCAGAAATTGGCCGCTTCCTTGACTGGCTGAATGGCGCGTCGAACGAACCACCGTTGCTCAAGGCCGGTCTCGGTCATCTGTGGTTCGTCACCCTGCACCCATTCGACGATGGCAATGGCCGTATCGCCCGAGCCATCGGCGATTTGCTGCTGGCGCGTGCCGATGCCAGCCCGCAGCGGTTCTACAGTTTATCGGCGCAGATCCAGCGCGAACGCAATGTTTACTACGATATCCTGGAACAGACCCAGAAACGGTCACTGGACGTCACAGAGTGGCTTGCCTGGTTCCTCGGCACGCTCCATCGCGCCGTTGATCAGGCGCAACACACACTCGACGCCGTGCTGACCAAAGCGCGTTTCTGGCAGCGTTGGGCGACCAAGCCACTCAACGAGCGGCAGGTGAAGTTGCTGAACAAGCTGCTTGATGGCTTCGAAGGCAAACTCACCAGCAGCAAGTGGGCCGCCATCGCCAAGTGCTCGCCGGATACTGCGCTGCGCGACATCAACGATCTGCTTGGGCGAGGTGTACTACGGAAAACAGATGCGGGCGGGCGCAGCACTAGCTATGAACTGAACGAATCAGTACTTCCCTAAATACCGGCGAGTGGGTACATCTGGTTGTCTTAGCCCGATCTGTTAATGGCCAAGTAAACTGATCCACCTGCGGCCAATAAAATTGACCCACCCTCTTGGATGGGGCGAATTACCCCGGTAAAGTTCCTGTACCGAAGAGGCGGGGAGAATCAGGTGAAGGAGTGGTTAAATAAACAAGCGCCATCTTGACATGCGAAACGCTACGCTATTCAGTTAGAGCATGATTAAAACATTCAGACACAAGGGGCTTGAAGCATTCTTTGAAACCGGAAGCAAGGCGGGTATTCAGCCGCACCATGCGCCAAAGTTGAGAAAACAGTTATTGCGCCTAGCCCGATCATTTCATGAATTCGCGTGATGATCACGCAGGATTTTGTTACAGAGTGGAATTTTATGAAAGCGAGGCGTAGTTGTTCATACGCCCAATTGAATAAAATTTCAATATGGA
>DDOT01000135.1 GCA_002341815.1 Thiobacillus sp. UBA2487
GGCAACGGCCACCAGCGAGCGTTAGATTGACTCTCGCAACGCGGGTTATAGTGGAGCAAATCAGTGCTTTCCGGGTTGGTCTTATAACAGAACCAGGTTATCGCGATGGATGAGTTCAGGTTCATCGACAAACCCTAAAATCGCGGTAATTTCATGGCTGGGGTGACCGGCAATTTTGCGCGCATCGGTAGATGAATAATTGATCAGGCCCCGCGCAACGGGTTCTCTGGCGGTATTAAGGCAACTGACCACGGCACCACGCGTGAATTCACCATGTACTTCTTTAACCCCGATTGGCAACAGGCTTTTACCTTCGTGCTGCAAGGCGTGGCTTGCGCCGGTATCAATGATCAGGTGGCCGCGTACCTGCAAATGGTCGGCCAACCAGGTTTTACGGGCCGACAGCGGTGCAGCAGCGGCTTGTAAGTGAGTACCGATCTGTTCACCATTGGCCAGTCGAAGCAAGACATCGTGTTCTCGTCCTGAGGCAATAATGGTGTGTGCCCCGCTGCGGGCCGCACGGCGCGCAGCAAGAATTTTGGTCAGCATGCCGCCTCGGCTGATGGCGCTGCCTGCGCCGCCAGCCATTTTCTCCAGCAGCGGATCGCCCGCCTGTGCGTGTTGAACCAGGGTGGCACTGGGGTCTTTACGCGGGTCAGCGGTAAACAGTCCGGCCTGATCGGTGAGGATTACCAGCGCATCAGCTTCGATCAAATTGGCGACCAATGCGCCGAGCGTATCATTGTCGCCAAAGCGAATTTCATCGGTGACCACGGTATCGTTTTCATTGATGATGGGCACGACGTTTAGGGACAGTAAGGTGCGCAACGTGGCCAACGCATTCAGATAGCGCGAACGGTCTGCCAAATCCTCGTGGGTAAGCAGGATTTGTGCGGCATGCAAGCCGTGCTGGCGAAAGCTGGCTTCATACGCTTGCACCAATCCCATTTGTCCGACCGCAGCGGCAGCCTGCAATTCATGGATGTTGTCCGGTCGGGTTTGCCAGCCCAGGCGTTGCATGCCTTCCGCGATAGCGCCACTGGAAACCAGCACCACCTCGCGACCACTGTATACCAAGGTGGCAATTTGTGCCGACCAGCGCGCCAGCGCGGCATGGTCGAGTCCTTTGCCATCATTGGTGACGAGTGCGCTACCCACTTTGATAACCAAGCGTCGGGCCTGGACCAGCAATCCGGTCATTCATCGCCCTCGTCAAGCTCGGGTAATGCGGTTTGATCTGCAGTGGTTGTTGGCTCATCGGGTGGCAACATGCCAAGATCTTTACGGTTTTCGTTGAGGTACTGCATGATGGCATGGGTTAGCGCGCGACAGCCTTCACCGGTAATGGCCGAAATGGCGAATACCGGACCTGTCCAGGCATAATCGCGCACAAAATCTGCCACCACTTGCTCGCGTTGTTCGGGGGTGAGCAGGTCGGTTTTGTTTAACACCAGCCAGCGCGGCTTTAACCACAGCCCTTCATCATATTTACGTAATTCTTCGACAATGGCGCGCGCCTCTTGTACCGGATGGATGCTGTCATCAAACGGTGCGACATCCACCAGATGCAGCAAAAGCCGGGTGCGCGACAAGTGGCGCAAGAAGCGGTGTCCCAGTCCGGCACCTTCGGCAGCCCCCTCGATGAGTCCGGGAATGTCGGCTACGACGAAGCTGTTGTCGAAGTCCACCCGCACCACTCCCAGATTGGGGGCGAGGGTGGTAAAAGGATAATCGGCTACCTTGGGACGCGCTGCTGAAATAGAGCGAATGAAGGTGGATTTGCCGGCATTGGGCATGCCAAGCAGGCCGACATCGGCTAGAACTTTCAATTCAAGCTGCAGTTCGTGCGTTTCGCCGGGTTCGCCATGCGTGAATTGACGGGGTGCGCGGTTGGTGCTGGATTTGAAGTGCAAATTGCCCAAGCCGCCTTTGCCACCCTTGGCAATCACATGCTGTTGGCCGTCATTGGCCAGGTCGAACAATACCTCACCGGTTTCCGCATCTGAAATGACGGTGCCAACCGGCATGCGCAAGATAATGTCGTCGGCGCCGCGACCGTTGCAATCCGAACCACGGCCATTTTCTCCGTTGCGCGCTTTGAAAACCTTGCTGAAACGAAAATCGACCAGTGTGTTGATATTTCGGTCAGCCACCGCAATGATGCTGCCGCCGCGACCGCCATCTCCACCGTTCGGCCCGCCAAACGGGATGAATTTCTCACGGCGAAAAGAGGCAGAACCGTTGCCGCCGTTGCCTGCCGTCACTGAAATGCGCGCTTCGTCAATAAACTTCATGGTTGAACTTACCGGGGTATGATGGTGAGGCGCGATTGGGTGTCTTGCCTGCCAATATGCAAACAGCGCACATCGATCGCAAAACTGGATCTTTGTGCGCTGGCATGTCGGCTTGTGACAGCCTTGTCAGGCCGCTACAACCGTTATATTGTGTCAGGCTACAGGAACAATACTAACTGTCCGACGTTTTTGCGCGCCCTTGATGGCAAATTCTACCACACCATCAATGGTTGCAAACAAGGTGTGATCCTTGCCGATGCCCACATTGAGGCCAGGGTGAAATTGTGTGCCACGTTGACGGACGATAATGCTGCCGGCCAATACCTCTTGACCGCCAAACCGTTTGACGCCCAAGCGCTTCGAGTGTGAATCGCGACCGTTACGTGAACTGCCGCCTGCTTTTTTATGTGCCATGGTTTACGCTCCTTAAGCTGAAATGCCGTCAATGCGGATTTCAGTGTAGTTTTGGCGGTGGCCTTGATGTTTTTGGTAATGTTTACGGCGGCGCATTTTGAAGATGCGAACCTTGTCATGACGGCCGTGAGCGAGCACGGTTGCGGTGACCTTTGCACCTTCAACCACGGGTGTACCAACCTTGATGTTGCTGCCATCGGCAACCATAAACACCTGGTCCAGTACAATTTCGCTGCCTACGTCCACGGTGATCTGTTCTATTTTCAATTTTTCGCCAGCGGTAATGCGATACTGCTTACCACCGGTTTTTATGACCGCGTATGCGTTTGATTGCGACTGCATGGGATTCTCCAAGAATAGCCCGGGGGAAAACCGGCAATTATACGGGCTTTTTCAAGATAAATCAAATGTGGGTCGTTATGTTGGATATTACGCCAAGTAGAGGCTGATTTGCGGAGAATTTACGAGTGACAGGCTTGACATGGGTGGGTGTGCTACCTACCATTCGATATTCATTTTGCATGGCGAAATAGCACAATGCTCGATTTTCAGGCTTTCTTGGCTGATGACATGAACCATGTCGATCAGGTTATTCGTAACCGACTTCATTCTGAAGTGGTGCTGGTCAACCAGGTGGCCGAATATATCATTACCAGTGGTGGCAAACGGTTACGTCCCGCATTGGTGTTATTGGCGGCTGGCAGCTTGGGGTATCGCGGAGACCGGCATCATCAACTTGCCGCGGTAGTCGAATTTATTCATACCGCTACCTTGTTACATGATGATGTGGTAGATGAGTCAGGTTTGCGCCGTGGTCGTGCCACGGCCAATGCGTTGTTTGGTAATGCAGCCAGCGTGCTGGTGGGTGATTTCCTGTATACCCGGGCATTTCAGATGATGGTTGGGGTGGGCAAAATGCGGGTGATGGAAGTGTTGGCTGAAGCCACCAATATCATCGCCGAAGGCGAGGTGTTGCAATTGATGAATTGCAACAACGCCGATGTGACGGAACACGATTATTTGCACGTCATTCGTTACAAAACTGCCAAGTTGTTTGAAGCGGCTACCCGCTTGGGTGCGATTTTGGGTGGCGCCGACGAACGGGTTGAAGCAGCGCTCGCTGCCTATGGCATGCATTTGGGAACCGCTTTTCAGTTGATTGACGATGTGCTGGATTATTCGGGCGATCACGCCGAAATTGGCAAGAACGTGGGCGATGACCTTGCCGAGGGCAAGCCGACATTGCCGCTGATCTATTTGCTGGAACATGGTTCGCCTGAGCAACGCACGCTGGTTCGTGAGGTAATCGAGCAAGGTGGCTTGGCGCATTTTGACCAAATTCTGCACGACATTCAAACCAGCGGTGCACTTGGCTATGCCCGTGAACGGGCCGAACAGGAGACTGGTTTTGCGGTGGCGGCATTGGATGCGTTACCGGATACCCTCTGCCGTGATCACATGATTCAACTGGCGCGTTTTGCTGTGCAACGAACATACTGATCGGGGCAGGCGCAAGCGACATGTTTGATTTGCTTGTTCTGGCGATTATCGGTTGGTTGGCATGGCGATACAAACGTGCAGCCGCTTCTTCTGTTCACCGCCGTGCTGCAAATTCATTGCGTCCACACGAGGTTGATTCCGTACGTTGTTGTGCATGCGGCCTGCATCTCCCCCGTGAAGATGCAGTACGTAATCGTGCCGGGATGTATTTTTGTTGTCGCGAACATGAACGNNTGAACGGAACGGTTGCGATGACAGTGCCTGAAACCGAGAGACGGCAGAAGTGGCAAGAACACAGCCTGCTCGAAGCCAGTTTGGCGCGTGGGTGGTCACAATTGGCAGCGCTGAATGTGTATCGGCTGATTGTAGCGATTACCCTGTTGCTGATCAATTTGATGGCGCTACGCTGGCGTCCGTTTGGCCAGAATAATCCTGAGGTCTTCCTGGCGGAGAGTGTGCTATACGCTTTGTTTTCCGTCGGTTCCGCTTTTCTGATTGCCAAGCGGTGGCTCAATTTTTCCATGCAGCGCGGATTGATGGTGGTGGGAGATATTCTCTTCATTAACCTGATGATGGCGGTGAGTGGTGGGGCACGCAGCGGGTTGGGTTTGTTGCTGTTGATTTCCTTGGCATCCAGTGCCTTGGTGATTGAAGGGCGCATGCTGATGTTTTATACCGCCTTGGCCACCACGGCTATATTGCTGAATCAGTTGTGGGGTGTTTGGCAACATCTCGTGAGTATTGCCGATATTGGGCAAGCTGGTTTGTTGGGGATGGCGTTTTTTGTTTCATCAGCGGTGGCATCTGTTTTGGCGGAACGCAATCGAAAAAGTGAAGCGTTGGCCGACAAGCGGGCGGTTGCGCTGCGCAGCATGGCGCAGATTAACCAGTTGGTTATCGATGACATGCAAGATGGGGTAA
>DDOT01000066.1:0-863 GCA_002341815.1 Thiobacillus sp. UBA2487
GATATGCCGGTGAGGGCTTCAATACGACGAATACCTGCAGCAACGCCGGATTCACTGATAATAATGAATTGACCGATGTCTCCGGTGCGGGTGACATGGGTACCGCCACACAATTCTGTGGAGAAATCGCCCATGGCAACCACGCGCACCTCATCGCCATATTTTTCACCAAACAGCGCCATGGCGCCGCGCTTGATAGCGGCGTCATGGGTCATCAAATCGGTTGAAACGGCTTGATTGGCTTGAATTTGCAGATTGACCCGCTGTTCAATATCGATGATGTCTGCCGCTGCAATCGGTTCGCCATGCGAAAAGTCGAAGCGCAGTCGGTCGGCATTCACCAGCGAGCCTTTTTGCGTAACATGGGTACCGAGAACCGTGCGCAGTGCAGCGTGCAGCAAATGGGTGGCGCTGTGGTTGGCGGCTGTGCGGTGGCGCGCATCATGATCGACCTGGGCGTTGACGTGATCGCCGATATTGATGGTGCCCTGTTGGACTGTGCCGTGGTGACCACTGACGCCGGTGCGGATTTTTTGTGTATCGGTCNNTCGAATTGCAGATGTGCTGACTGTAGTTGTCCGCGATCGCCGGCTTGTCCACCAGACTCAGCGTAGAATGGGGTGCGATCAAGAACCACCACTGCCGTGTCGCCCGCTGCCACCTGGTTAACTGACTCGCCATTGCGGTATACGGCGACCACGGTAGCCGTTTCGGCCAATTGTTCATAGCCGTCAAACTGGGTATCGGCACCGTCGAAGTCAAGCGCGGTGAGCATGGTAAAGCGGCTGGCATTGCGTGCGCGTTCACGCTGGGCGTTCATGGCGGCATCAAAACCTTCGGTGTCGATATCAAAACCGCGTTCG
>DDOT01000066.1:967-1342 GCA_002341815.1 Thiobacillus sp. UBA2487
TCCAGCGTTTCGGCAAAACGTTCTTCTTCTTGCTTGAGGGTGGTGGTGACGCGCGACTGGGCCGCTACCAATTCAGGATAGGCGTGACCCATCAGGCCAGCCAAGTCTTCAACCAGTTGATGAAAAAATGCCTGCTTGCAGCCAAGTTTGTAGCCATGGCGAATGGCGCGCCGAATGATGCGGCGTAGCACATACCCTCGGCCTTCATTGCCTGGGGTGACGCCATCCGTAATCAGAAATGCACAGGCACGAATATGGTCGGCAATCACTTTGAGCGAGTTGCTGGTTAAGTCGCTGGTGGCGGTGACCCGGCCAGCCGCACGAATCAGGTTGGCAAACAAGTCAATTTCGTAGTTGCTGTGGACGTGTTGCATT
>DDOT01000066.1:1416-7361 GCA_002341815.1 Thiobacillus sp. UBA2487
CATGAATACCAAGTTCCAGATTTCAATGTAACGATCACCGTCTTCATCGGGTGATCCTGGCGGGCCACCTGCCACCTCTGGGCCATGATCGTAAAAAATTTCGGTACACGGGCCACATGGTCCGGTGTCACCCATTTGCCAGAAGTTGTCTGAACCGCCGCCGGGCTTGTCGCCGATGCGGATCACCCGATCGGCAGGCACGCCCATGCCCTGTGTCCATAGCGTGTAGGCCTCATCGTCGGTTTGGTAGA
The DNA here is from genome assembly GCA_002341815.1 of Thiobacillus sp. UBA2487. Lineage (GTDB taxonomy): Bacteria > Pseudomonadota > Gammaproteobacteria > Burkholderiales > Sulfuriferulaceae > Sulfuriferula. The sequence goes on from DDOT01000066.1 coordinate 1,668, forward strand.
CGGTAATCCACAGGCGATCTGATGGCAGTTTTAGGTCGTCGGTCAAAAATGACCAGGCAAAGCGGATGGCGTCTGCCTTGAAATAGTCACCAAAACTGAAATTACCCAGCATTTCAAAAAATGTGTGGTGGCGTGCGGTATAGCCGACGTTTTCCAGATCGTTATGTTTGCCGCCCGCCCGCACGCAGCGTTGGGAACTGGCCGCGCGAACATACGCGCGATGATCACGCCCCAGAAAAACGTCCTTGAATTGCACCATGCCGGCATTGGTGAACAGCAGTGTCGGATCATTGCCCGGAATCAACGGGCTGGATGCAACAACGGAATGGCCATGGCGGGCGAAAAAATCAAGGAAGCGTTGGCGAATTTCACTGCTATTCATAAAGTTCTGCTGGGTGGTAAACAAGAAGAAGTCATGATTGTAGCCGGAAATGAGCGTAATTTCACCCAAAACCCGGCGGGTTATCGCTTGCCCAGGTTATTTTCTGCGCGCCATTGCTTTAATTGTGCCTCGGCAGTGGATTGTTGATAAAAGTTGGCATCGTGGGCTTTGAGCGCCAGTTGCAGTTGTTCAATGGCTTGATCTAGTTGCTCGTCATGGTACAGTGCCTGTGCTTGTGAGAAATGTCCCAAAAAATCATGCCCCTGCAAGGTATATGCGCGAGATTGCAATTGGTAGAGCCGCGCATTGTCAGGATAAGTCGTCAATGCGTGCTGTAGCCATTGCTGAGCAGTCTGGATGTGTTGATGATTGAGCAGAAATTCAGCATAACCGGTGATTAGCGGCACATAGTCGGGATATTGGGTTAAGGCGCTGTGATACAAGGCTTGGGTATTTTGATCATTGTGTTGTGCTTGCAGAATGCGAATGCCCAACATGTCGATCAATGGGCTATCAATGTGATCTGCCTTGAGTGTTTGCCAAGCCTGCCACGCCGGATCGGGTTGCCCCGCACGTAACCAGGCACTGGCCAGCGCGTAATGCGCGGTGTCAGGGTGGGTAAACGCTTGGCGCCGAATTTTATCTTGAATGATGGCGGGCGCGCGATCGACAGGCAAGTCTTCTACGCGCAGTTTTTCTCGCAACAACCGGTATTCTACGCTGTCGGTAACCGTAACAGGCGGTTGATTGGCAACGCGGTTTTCCATGTCGGCAATGCGTTCGCTGGTAAGCGGATGGGTTTGCAGATAGGCAATGGCGTTGCGTTCGTCTAATTTGGTGGCTTGCTGCAGGCGTTGAAAGAACGTCACCATGGCATGTGGGTCAAAACCGGTGCGTTGCATGGTTTGCATGCCTAACCGGTCGGCTTCTCGCTCGTTGTCCCGGCTGAAATCGAGTTGTTTTTGTACCATCAAGCCTTCGGTTGCCATGATGCCGCCGCCGGCGGTTTGCGGGTTTGAACGTGCGGCCAGTAAAGACAACGCCATCATGCCTAACGAAGGCAACAGACCTTGCGATTGGGCTTCCAGCATGCGGGCAATGTGATGTTGTGTCACATGGGCGATTTCGTGTCCCATCACGCCGGCCAGTTCGGATTCGTTGCGGGTGGCTTCGATCAGGCCGGTGTTGATTGCGACATAGCCGCCTGGGATGGAAAATGCATTCAGGGTGTTGTCACGAATGGCAAAAAAGTGAAAGGCAAGGACATTCTCATCGCTATTGGCCACCAAACGATAGCCGATGGCATTCAAATAGTCGGAAAGCTCCGGGTCATTGTCGTAATCGGCCTGTTTGCGAATATCCAGCATGGCCTCGCGTCCCAAGCGAATTTCGTCGGCAGGCGTTAATACGGATTGTGAGCTGTCCCCCAAATCGGGGAGGTTGGTGGCTGAAGCCAGCATCATCGGCAGGTATAAAAAAACAACCAGCCAGCGTTTCATCCTGTTTCCTTGCCGGGTTGGGGTTGGGTCTTCATGCATTATAAATGGATGCCGCTGTCGTGGTTTGCAACCCATGGTTTCGTAACAATTTGTTACATATTAATCTTCTCTGGAAATGTTTTGGTTGCGAATATTTTGCATAGTTCATAATGTTGGAATTGGCGGGTTATGCAAAATGTAGTGTCGGTTTTTCGAGGTGATGATTGGCATGAAAATGACTAAACAACTTATTAGCGTTACCCAACCGGTTGGCCGGGTAACGGACGCGGCATTTTCCGGTAGATTAAAGGCTGCCTGGTTGGGCCTTCTGCTGGCAAGTCAATGCGTTATGGCGGATGATGCGGGTATGTCACGAACACCAATTTGGCCACGCAACGCGGGTGATATCAGTAATACCAGTCCGGGTCGATCAGGGCGGCCTGCTAATCTGCCGGTTGTAAATGCCGCGCAACCCGCCGATAACAAGAATTATCAATCGGTATCGTCACCAGCCAGCGACCCTGGCGAAGGGTTCGGGTTTGGTTTCGAACGTCGACAACAACAAGGCGCCGGTCATTAACCCGATCATTTCATGAATTCGCGTGATNNTGATCACGCAGGATTTTGTTACAGAATGAATTTAATTTCAATATGGAGAACGCAAGTGAGGGTGCGCGAATTCATGAAATGATCGGGTTAATGAAGCACCGATATCAGGCGTGCCATTCCTGACGCGGTTCACGTTGTAGTAATGCCTCAACCGCTTGTGCGGGTTGCGCGTTGCCGCTAACAATGTTTTGCACGGCTTGTGCAATTGGCATGTCAATTTGTAAGTCGGTCGCCAAACGGCTGACTTCGCCGGCTGTATGCACGCCTTCGGCAACATGCCCCAATTCGCTGAGAATTTGTTCCAGTGTTTGTCCTGCTGCCAAGCGCAAACCAACTTGGCGATTGCGAGATTGGTCGCTGGTGGCGGTCAGAATCAAATCCCCCATGCCGGCCAATCCCATAAAGGTTTCGGCATGCCCACCCAGTGCCAGGCCCATGCGGCTGATTTCGGCCAAGCCACGGGCAATGAGTGCGGCACGGGCGTTGTGTCCCAGATGCAAGCCATCAGAAATACCCGCGGCAATGGCAATGACGTTTTTTAATGCGCCGCCGATTTCAACGCCCGTTACATCCTCGCTGGTGTAGACACGCAGGTGGTGGTGGTGCAGCTCATTGGCTAATGCGCGCACATGGGTGCTATGGCTGGCCAGTGTTAACGCAGTGGGTAGCCCTTGCGCCACCTCGCTGGCAAAACTGGGACCCGAGATGACGCCATAATTGTTTTGCGTCGGACTGATGCTTGCAAAAACCTGATGTGGCAGTTGCATGCTGCCGACCTCAAAACCCTTGCAAGCCCAGATAATCGGGCATTGTTCGGGCATTTGTGTTAAGTGCAACAGCATCTCGCGCAGCGCACCAGATGGGGTTGCCAACAAAATAATGTCGGCTTGGCTGAGGCAAGCGGAAAGATCATCGTTGAGCGTAAGTGTATCAGGCAGGTGAAAACCGGGCAGATAACGCTGATTCTCACGGGTACGTTGCATGTGAGCGTGTTGTTCGGGATTGCGCACCCACAAGCAGGTTTGATGCCGCCCGGCAAAATGCATGGCAAGTGCGGTTCCCCACGCACCAGCGCCCAGAACAGCGAGCCTCACGATGCAGACTCCCTGTTACTTGGGGGTTGAATTGCTGGCACAGGCAACATGCGGCTTAATCTGTGTGCAAGGGCAAGTTAATGCGTGCCGTTGGATTGCGCGGCCTGCTTTTGTTGCATGAAGAGCGCTTCAAAATTGACCGGATTTAGCAAAACAGGTGGAAAGCCGGCGCGGATGACCAAATCCGATACGGTTTCACGCAGGTAAGGGAATACAATGTTGGGGCAGCCAATACCTAGCAGACCTTCCACTTGATCGGCTGGAATATTATTGATACGGAAAATTCCGGCTTGTGCAACCTCAACCAAAAACATGGTTTTTTCCCCAAGTTTGGCAGTGATGGTGGCTTTGACAACCGTTTCATATACCTCATCCGACACAGGCAGGCTTTGGGTGGATAACTGTACGCCGATTTCCGGGGCTTCGCGTTCCAGAAAAATTTCTGGTGAGTTAGGGACTTCTACAGACAGATCTTTAACGTAGAGTTTTTCGATGGCAAAAACCATGGGATTGTCCTGCTCGCTCATGCTTGCTCCTGTGCTTTGAGATAAAAAAGCCATTTTAACCGATTCTATGTGACAAGTTAGCGTAAAATTTGCGCATGCGTGAAGAGAATCTATTTTGGCGCGTGTTTGCGCTTACTTTCCTGGTCAAACTGGCTCTGGCNNCGCTGGCGTCTCTGTTGCCCATGTCGGGTGATGAAGCCTATTTTGTGGTGTGGGCCCAGCATTTTGACATCGGCTATTACGACCATCCACCCATGGCTGGTTGGTTGTTGGCGTTGTTGCTGCCTTGGGGGCATGCCGACTGGTTGGTGCGTTTGCCGGCCGTGTTGACGTCCAGTATTGGCGGTTGGTTAATTTGGCGCATGTTGCGGCCTGTCGACCCGCGTGCGGCTGCGCTGGCCGGGGTGTTGTATTTGCTTTGGCCGCTGAGCTTGCTCAATGTGTTGATGACCACAGACACGCCGTTGATCTTGTTTGGGTTGTTGTCGGCTTATTATATGGTGCGCGCGGTGCGCGATGCCTGTCGAGGTTGTTTTGTCGGCGCTGGCGTTATGCTGGGGTTGGCTTTCTTGTCCAAGTATTTTGCCGTGTTGCTGGGCTTGGCTTATGCGGTGTGGTTTGTGGCAACCCGAGAGGGGCGCACGCAGTGGCGGGGAGCCGCAGTGATGGTATTGTCGGCGCTGCCGGCCCCTTTGTTGAATCTGTATTGGAACTACACCCATTGTTGGGACAATATTTTGTTCAATGTGTATAACCGTAATGCCGGAGTTGGTATATCTTGGCATGATCCGCTGATGTATGTGGGGATGACGGTTTATATGGTGACGCCACCGGTGATGTGGGCCTGGTGGCGTCACCGCAAGCCGGCGGTTGCTTGGGATGCCGGTTTGTATGCGTGGTTGTTTGCGCTGCCACTGGGCATATTTGGCGTGTTGTCGTTGGGCAAAACCATCGGCCTGCATTGGGTACTGGCCTTTTATCCTTTTTTGTTTTTGTTGTTGGGGGTGCGTCTTCCGGCACAACGCTTGCGTGCGTTAGTGCCCTTTATGCGCATTTTTGCAGCATTACATGTGTTGGTGGTGGTTTTTTTATTGCTGGTGCCAGCGACCTGGTGGTTGCCGGCCCGCTTACAAAGCGGGTATGTTTTGCTGATGCAACCCCAATCGGTGCTGGCGGCTGTTCAACCCTTGCGCACGAATTTTGTGCTGGCAACCAATGACTATTCGACATCGGCTGTGTTGGCTTGGCATGATCGGCACGACTGGATGGTATATGGCGCTGGATCCAAACATGCGCGCCAGGATGATTTGCTGACCGATTATCGTCAACTGGATGGGAAAAATATCTTGGTGTTTGATAAATCGCCGACCGATGATGCGTTATATGCGCCCTATTTCGCGCGTATTGTCCGGCATGAGTTGTCGGTACAGGGCGGTGTATTTTATGTGGTGCAGGGGTACGGTTTCCGTTATCCGGTCTATCGTGACAGGGTGCTGCGCGAGATTAAAAACCGTTACTATCATATCCCAGCCTGGTTGCCACACGCGCCATGTTATTTCTGTGAGAAATATTTCCCTGGGAGTGATTGTGTGCATTAACCGGATCTTTTCATGAATTCGCGTGAT
>DDOT01000073.1:0-9789 GCA_002341815.1 Thiobacillus sp. UBA2487
CCAGATGAAGCCATTGCATTGGCTGGCGAGATCGGCTACCCGTTGGTGGTGCGGCCATCGTATGTGCTGGGCGGTCGGGCCATGGAAATTGTGCGGGCCGAAGAAGATCTGCAGCGATATATGCGTGAAGCGGTCAAGGTTTCCAATGATTCACCGGTGTTACTCGATCGTTTTCTGAACGACGCCATCGAGGTGGATGTCGATGCAGTGTCCGACGGGGAAACCGTGGTGATTGGTGGCATTATGGAGCACATCGAGCAGGCCGGGGTGCACTCGGGTGATTCTGCTTGCTCGCTGCCGCCGTACAGTTTGAGTGTGGCGTTACAAGATGAGATTCGTCGCCAGACGGTTGCGATGGCCAAGGCGCTGAATGTGGTTGGTTTGATGAATGTTCAGTTTGCTCTGCAAGGTGATACGGTATATGTGCTGGAGGTAAACCCGCGCGCATCGCGCACGGTGCCGTTTGTCTCCAAGGCCACCGGGGTGCCATTGGCTAAAGTGGCAGCACGTTGTATGGCAGGTCGCACGCTGGCTGAACAGGGCGTAACCCACGAAGTCATTCCGCCTTATTTCTCGGTAAAAGAGGCCGTATTTCCGTTTGCCAAATTTCAGGGGGTGGATACCTTGCTTGGGCCGGAAATGAAGTCGACAGGCGAGGTGATGGGGGTTGGACGAACCTTTGCTGAAGCGTTTGTCAAATCGCAACTGGCGGCTGGTGTCAAGTTGAACACGGGTGGGCAGGCTTTTATCAGCGTGCGCAACGCGGATAAGCAGAAAATTGTGGAAATTGGCCGCGAATTGCTGGACTTGGGTTTTGTGCTGGTGGCCACACGGGGCACGGCCGTGTATATGCAAGAGGGCGGTTTACCGGTTCAGGTGGTGAACAAGGTGACCGAAGGCCGTCCTCATATTGTAGACATGATCAAGAACAATGAAGTCAGTTTGATCGTCAACGTGGTGGATGATAAACGAGCGGTGCGTGACTCGGTGGCGATTCGTCGGGTTGCGTTGGCGCAGCGTGTGACCTATTACACCACGTTGGCAGGTGCTCGTGCTGCCTGTATCGGGATGCGAGAATCCAATGAGCCGGATGTGTATGATTTACAGAAATTGCACGCGCAAATTTCAGCGCAGGAAAGTATGAAATGAATAATATGGTTAAGATCCCTTTGACGGTTCGTGGCGCACAATTGTTGCGCGAAGAGTTGCATCGCCTGAAAACAGTCGAGCGTCCGGCTGTGATTACGGCGATTGCCGAGGCGCGCGCGCAAGGCGATTTGTCTGAAAATGCGGAGTACGATGCGGCCAAAGAAAAGCAAGGTTTTATTGAAGGACGCATTGCCGAACTGGAAGCCAAGCTGTCAACAGCGCAAATTATCGACCCTTCGACGCTGGAAGCAGAAGGAAGAATCGTGTTTGGCGCAACGGTTGAATTGGAAGATGCTGAAACCGGTGATGTGGTTAAATACCAGATTGTCGGTGATGATGAGGCGGATATCAAACAGAACCGGATTTCCATTAGCTCGCCTATTGCGCGGGCGTTAATCGGCAAGTATGCGGGCGATACGGTTGATGTGCAGGCGCCGGCCGGCATTCGTCAGTATGAAGTGCTGGATGTGCAGTACATCTGATGGCAGGATTTCCTGACTACCTCGCCCGCGTCCTGCTAACCCTGTGGTTAGGCGGATTATGGGTTATTGGCTATGTGGTTGCGCCGGTATTGTTCTGGAAATTGCCTGATAAACAGTTGGCGGGCAATTTGGCTGGAACCTTGTTCGTCATTATTGCCTGGATCGGTATGGCAAGCGGGTTTTATTTGCTGATTCATCGATTGGCTCGCCAAGGCAGTGATGCCATCAGGCAACTGTTTTTCTGGACAGTGCTGCTGATGTTGCTATTGGTCATGGGTGGGTATTTCGGCATCCAGCCCATTATTGAGCAACTCAAACAGGCTGCGTTGCCGCGCGAAGTCATGCAGAGCGCATTCGCAGACCGTTTTGCACGCTGGCATGGCATTGCCAGCATTGTGTATTTGATAGAAAGTTTGCTGGGATTGCTGTTGTTACGGAACCGTCACGCGTGAAACCGTCCCGTACCAGCAAAAACTGGATGCGCGAGCATCTGAATGATCCGTGGGTGAAATTGGCCAAAGCCCAAGGGTATCGTTCGCGAGCGGCATTCAAGCTGGAAGAGATCAGTCAGCGCGATCATCTGGTGGCAACCGGTCGGTTGGTCATTGACTTGGGCTCAACGCCCGGTGGCTGGTCACAATTCGCCCGCCGCGCAGGAGCAGAGGTCATTGCGCTGGATATTCTGGAAATGGAACCGATTGCCGGAGTCACCTTTATTCAGGGCGATTTCACGGAAGCAGTGGTGCTGCAGCAATTGCAAGGTGTGCTGAAAAACAGACAGCCGGACCTTGTGCTTTCAGATATGGCACCCAATATAAGTGGGGTGACAATCAGCGATCAGGCGCGCAGTATGTATTTATGTGAACTTGCGCTGGATTTTGCTGTCAACTTCCTGAAGCCGAGTGGTCAGTTTCTGGTCAAGGTGTTTCAGGGCGAAGGTTATCCGGAATATTTGACCCTGATGAAGGATGCGTTTGCCACCGTCGTGGTGCGTAAGCCCAAGGCGTCGCGTGATCGCAGCAGTGAAGTGTATCTATTGGGTAAAAATCCGCAAAAACGGTTAACAAGTGAATAGATCAGGGTTAGAATCACCAGACAGGGTGTAACAGATGCACATGACGCTCGAATGGAGCTTGACACATGAATAATATGTTTAAAAATATTGCGATCTGGTTGGTTGTGGCATTGGTGCTCATGACTGTATTTAACCAGTTCAACAACCATCAGGTTAGCCAGGCCCAGATGGATTACTCCCAATTTCTAGATCAGGTGAAACAAGGCCAGATATCGAAAGTGGTCATTGAAAACCATGTCATCAAGGGTGTCAGAACCGATGGCAGGCGTTTCAGTACCTATGCACCGGCTGATCCATGGATGGTTTCAGATTTGCTGAAAGCCGGGGTGGGTATTGAAGCCAAGCCGGAAGAAGAGCCATCGTTCTTGATGAACATTTTTATTTCGTGGTTCCCGATGTTGCTTCTGATTGGTGTGTGGGTGTTTTTCATGCGCCAAATGCAGGGCGGTGGAAAAGGCGGGGCATTTTCATTCGGCAAAAGCAAAGCCCGCATGCTGGATGAATCAACCAATCAAATCACATTTGCGGACGTGGCAGGTTGTGATGAGGCAAAAGAAGAAGTCGCAGAGTTGGTTGATTTTCTGCGCGAGCCGGCCAAATTTCAGAAATTGGGTGGACGTGTGCCACGTGGTGTACTGATGGCGGGTAGCCCAGGCACGGGTAAAACCTTGCTGGCAAAGGCGATTGCGGGTGAAGCCAAAGTACCGTTCTTCAGTATTTCGGGTTCTGACTTCGTAGAAATGTTTGTCGGGGTTGGTGCAGCGCGTGTGCGGGATATGTTCGAACAGGCCAAGAAACATGCGCCATGCATCATCTTTATTGATGAAATCGATGCGGTTGGACGGCAACGGGGCGCTGGTATGGGGGGCGGCAATGATGAACGCGAACAAACCCTTAACCAGTTGCTGGTTGAAATGGATGGTTTTGAAGGATCAGCGGGCGTCATCGTTATCGCAGCAACCAACCGACCCGATGTGCTTGATCCTGCTTTGTTGCGCCCCGGTCGGTTTGACCGTCAGGTGGTAGTCCCCTTGCCGGATATTCGGGGTCGCGAACAGATTTTGTTGGTGCACATGCGCAAGATTCCTTCTTCACCAGATGTGCGAGCCGATATTCTGGCGCGCGGGACGCCGGGCTTCTCTGGTGCTGATTTGGCCAATTTGGTGAATGAAGCTGCCTTATTTGCCGCGCGGGCAAACAAGCGATTGGTCGACATGGATGATTTTGAGCGCGCCAAAGACAAGATCATGATGGGTGCTGAGCGCAAGAATATGGTCATGCCGGAAGACGAACGTGAAAATACGGCCTATCATGAATCCGGTCATGCTGTGGTCGCGTATTTGCTGGATAAAACTGACCCGGTTCACAAGGTGACGATTATTCCACGCGGACGTGCACTGGGTCTTACCATGCAACTGCCGACAGAAGACCGCTACAGCATGGATCGCGCGCAACTGTTGCAAAATATTTCTGTTTTGTTTGGCGGGCGGATTGCAGAAGAGGTGTTTCTGAATCACATGACCACCGGTGCGTCCAACGATTTTGAGCGTGCTACGCAAATGGCACGTCAGATGGTCACGCAATGGGGGATGTCCGATGCGTTAGGACCTATGGTCTATGGTGAGAATGAAGGCGAAGTTTTCTTGGGGCGCAGTGTAACGACACACAAATCCGTGTCTGAGGCAACCATGCAAAAAGTGGATGCTGAAATACGCCGTATCATTGATCAACAGTATGCGTTAGCAAGAACAATTCTGGAAGAAAATCGCGATAAGGTTGAGGCGATGGCAAAGTCACTGCTTGAATGGGAAACCATTGACGCAGATCAGATCAAGGATATCATGCAAGGATTGGCACCTCGCCCTCCCAAACCACTGGCGACAACGCCACCGTCAACAACGGCTGGCGGCACAACACCACCCAATGCGGCACCAACCGTAACACCGGCTGCCGGGATGTAACGGAGATTCCAGAAAGTTTGTCTCATGGCCGCGCAAGCGGCCATGTTGTTTGGTGAAATATGTTACTGCAGTGTCGAAATAAATCACTGGATCTGTCGCGTCCCCAAATCATGGGAATCGTTAACTGCACACCGGATTCATTTTCCGATGGCGGACAATGGCTGGATCCCGAGCGTGCCTTATTGCATGCACAAGCGTTGATCCAGGATGGCGCGAGCATGCTGGATATCGGCGGCGAGTCTACGCGACCTGGTGCTGATCCGGTGGGGGTAGATGAGGAAATTCGTCGGGTGGTGCCCGTCATTGAGGGATTACGGGACAGCTCCGTGATTGTGTCGATTGATACGCGTCACACAGAAGTCATGCAGGCGGCACTGGAAGCTGGTGCAGATCTGGTGAATGATATTCAGGCATTGTCAGCAACGGGTGCAGCCCGCTTGGTTGCGCAATACGGAGCGGGCGCCTGCTTGATGCATATGCAGGGGCAGCCGAGCACTATGCAACGCGAGCCGGATTATTGCCATGTTCTGCAAGACGTGAGAACGTACTTGTCTGAACGGGTAAAGACAGTTTGCGCTGCCGGCATCAATAAAAATCAACTCTTGGTTGATCCGGGAATCGGATTTGGGAAAAACCTGCAGCATAACCTGATGTTATTGAAACATTTGTCTGAGATTGTCGGCGATGGCATTCCGCTGCTGATTGGCGTGTCGCGCAAATCCATGCTGGGGGCGTTAACTGGTCGTGAGGTCCTGCAACGCGAATATGCGGGTATCGCCGCGCAATTATTCGCACTACAAGCGGGTGCTTCCGTATTTCGCGTGCATAATGTTGCCGCCATGCGCGATGCCCTTACCGTTTGGCAATCTATTGAAGGAGTCGCATGAGTCGTCACTATTTTGGTACAGATGGGATACGCGGCAAAGTGGGCGAAATGCCAGTAACGCCAGATTTTGTGATGAAGTTGGGTTATGCCGCGGGCAGGGTATTGACCGGTGCAAGTGCAACCACAGGCGCGATCGGCAAGCCCCCGGTGGTGTTGATCGGGAAAGATACGCGAGTTGCGGGTTATATGCTGGAAGCCGCATTGCAAGCCGGTCTGTGTGCGGCGGGCGTGCATGTGCGGTTGGTTGGACCCATGCCAACCCCGGCAGTGGCCTACTTGACCAGAGCCCTGCGGCTACAGGCTGGGGTTGTCATTTCGGCATCGCATAATCCATTTGAAGACAACGGCATCAAGTTTTTTTCAGCGCAGGGTGAAAAGCTGGAAGATGCAACGGAAGTGCTGATCGAGCAAGAACTGGAACGGGCATTGATAACTATGCCATCCGCGCAATTGGGTCGGGCCAAACGTCTTGAAGATGCACCGGCGCGCTACATCGAGTTTTGTAAATCAACATTTCCGTTTGAAAGTAATTTACGCGGTCTTAAAATTGTTGTGGATTGCGCCAACGGAGCGACTTACCACATAGCACCATCGGTTTTGCATGAATTGGGTGCGGAGGTGGTGGCCATCGGGGTGTCTCCGGATGGGGTCAATATCAACCATGAATGTGGTGCTACCCATACAGAGACGTTGACCCAAGCCGTGATTCAGCATCAAGCTGATTTCGGTATTGCATTGGATGGGGATGGTGACCGCGTCATGATGTGCGATGCGGATGGTCGGTTATTCAACGGTGATCAATTACTGTATGTCATTGCGCGCTATCGACGCTTAAATGGTATGCTCAAAGGCGGTGTAGTGGGCACCCTGATGAGCAATCTGGGTTTGGAACACGCGCTGGGGCGATTGGATATTGCGTTCAAGCGCGCAAAAGTCGGTGATCGTTACGTGCTGGAGCAACTGATTCAGCAAGGTTGGAGTTTGGGTGGTGAAGCGTCCGGACATATTTTATGTCTGGAAAAGCACACCACCGGGGATGGCATCATTGCCGCCTTGCAGGTGTTGCGCGCCTTGGGCGAGTCTGGTAAAACGCTGGCGGAGTATACCTATGATTTGCATATGTACCCGCAGTGTATGATCAATGTGCGGTCGCAGACCAAACCTGATTTGCAACACGATCAGGTTCGTCAGGCTGTTAGTGACGCAGAGGCGCGGCTAGGTGCATCAGGCCGGATTGTCCTGCGCGCATCGGGCACAGAACCACTGATTCGGGTGATGGTGGAATGTCCGGATGCAGCCCTTGCCCGCCAATGTGCTGAACAAGTTGCTGCAGCCGTCAGAAGTTTGGCCGGCTAGCGTTTGGCCGGCTAGCGCAATGATTAACCGAACTTGCCGGTAATATAGTCTTCTGTTTCCTTCTTGGTCGGATTGGTAAAAATGACATCCGTCCGACCATATTCCATCATTTCGCCTAAATACATATAAGCGGTGAAGTCCGAAACGCGCGCTGCCTGCTGCATGCTATGCGTGACAATGGCAATGGTGAAGTCGTTTTTCAATTCGTGAATCAGCTCTTCAATGCGGGCCGTAGAGATTGGGTCGAGCGCAGAGCTGGGCTCGTCCAGCAGCAGGACTTCCGGCTTGACTGCGATTCCGCGTGCAATACATAAGCGTTGTTGTTGGCCGCCCGACAGACTAATGCCACTTTGGTTGAGTTTGTCTTTGACCTCGCTCCATAACGCCGCTTTTTTTAGCGCCCATTCGACACGGTCAGCCAGCTCTGAGCGTGATGGGGCCTCGTAGAGTTTTATGCCAAAAGCAATATTATCAAAAATGGACATCGGGAAAGGGGTCGGTTTTTGAAAGACCATACCGATACGCGCGCGCAATTTATTCAGATCGGTTTTTGGATCAAGAATATTGATGCCATCCAGCAAAATTTCGCCCTCTGCGCGCTGACCGGGGTACAGTTCGTACATGCGATTCAGGGTACGCAGCAGGGTGGATTTGCCACAACCGGACGGGCCGATGAAAGCGGTGACCTGATTGCCGACAATATCCAGGTTGATATCTTTCAAGGCATGGTGTTTGCCATAATAAAAGTCGAGCTTGCGTAGGGAGATTTTGTGCGAGGTTTCCATGAATTCGGGCGTCCGGTTTAGTTGGCGGATTGATCTTTTTTGAACACCACGCGTGCCAGAATGCTCAGCAACAGCACAGTGGTTGTAATGAGCAGTGCACCAGCCCACGCCAGATCGTGCCAATCATCATATGGACTCATTGCCATCTGGAAGATAACAACCGGCAGGTTGGACATGGGGGCATTCATATTGGTGCTCATGAACTGGTTATTCAAGGCGGTAAAGAGTAAGGGTGCCGTTTCCCCGGTGATGCGGGCGAATGCTAACATCACCCCGGTTATCATGCCGGCACTGGATGCCTTCCAGATTACCGAAGAAACGACTTTCCAGCGCGGTGCGCCTAATGCGGCAGCGGCTTCGCGCAGGGTATCGGGTACCAGGCGCAGCATGTCTTCGGTGGTGCGCACCACAACCGGAATAACCAACAAGGCTAACGCAAAGGATCCTGCCCAGCCGGAAAAATGGTGGGTGGTCACCACATAGACTTCATAGACAAACAGGCCGATGACAATCGATGGAGCAGACAAGAGCACATCATTGATGAAGCGGGTGATGGGGGCGAGAATGCCGCGCTGGCCGAATTCCGACAGATAGGTGCCGGCCATGATGCCGATAGGCGTACCGATCAGGGTGCCGGTCAGTGACATGATGATGCTGCCGAAAATGGCATTGATCAGGCCGCCTGAACTGCCAGGTGGCGGGGTGATTTCGGTAAACAGTTTTAAAGAAATTCCGTGGATGCCAAACCGCAGAAGGGTCCAAAGAATCCATGACAAGGCACCTAGCCCGATGACCATGGTAAGCAGGGACAGGCTGAGGTTAATCGAGTTGATAATGCGGCGACGATGGTAACGGGTAAACATGGGCTGGCCTTATTTCTTGCCTTCCATCTTGTTCATTTGCATCAACAAGACTTTGGAAATCGACAGTACGATAAACGTGATGAAGAACAAAATCAGACCCAATTCGATTAATGAAGAGGCGTAGATGTCAGTGGTTGCTTCGGTAAATTCATTGGCCAGTGCGGATGAAATACTGTTGCCCGGCATGAGCAGGGAGGTATTGAGATCATCAGAGTTGCCAATAACAAAAGTAATGGCCATGGTTTCTCCCAGCGCACGGCCAAGTCCCAGCATGATGCTGCCCACCACACCGATGCGAGCATATGGCAGGACAACGTAGCGCACAACCTCCCACGTGGTGCAGCNNGCAGCCCAAGCCGTAGGCAGATTCTTTTAACATGGGAGGAACGATTTCAAACACATCGCGCATGACTGATGCGATAAACGGGATCACCATGATGGCAAGTATCAGGCCGGCGGTTAACACCCCGATACCCATCGGAGCGCCTTGAAACAGAAAGCCGATACCAGGCAGATTGCCCAAATGGTCGATCATCCAAGGCTCGATGTGATCGCCAAAAAAAGGTGCAAAGACAAACAAGCCCCACATGCCGTAAATGATGCTGGGTATGCCGGCCAGCAATTCGACAGCGATGCCCAATGGGCGTTTGAGCCAAGTGGGTGAAATTTCGGTAAGAAACAGGGCGATGCCAAAGCTGATGGGCACGCCGATCAGCAGGGCGATAAGGGAGGTTGCCACCGTGCCAAGTGCGGGTACAACCGCGCCAAAGTCGTCAGTGACCGGATTCCAGCTCACGTTGGTAATAAATTTGAAGCCGAATTTATGGATGCTCGGCAAGCTGCCATACACCAGCGATGCAAGAATGCCCAGCAGCAGCAGCAGAACAATAAACGCGAACGCACGGGTTGCATTGACAAACAACAGATCCTGCAGGGCAAATCGACGCGTGCGGTTGTGTGATTCTGGCATTTTGACTCTCAGTGGTTGCGTGGACGGCAGCGGGCTATCGCCCACGCGGAGTTTACTACATTATGACGGGATTCGGTTTACCAAACTGCTTTACCGCTGCTATCCTTGATGTTGTTAGTCCAGCTTTTGGCAATCAGATCGGTCACTGATTTAGGCAGCGGTACGTAATCCAGTTGCTCAGCCAGTTTGCTGCCATTAGCGTATGCCCAATTGAAGAAGGACAAAACCGTTTTGGCATTGGCTGGCTTGTCTTGCATTTTGC
>DDOT01000073.1:9821-11168 GCA_002341815.1 Thiobacillus sp. UBA2487
CGGCCAACTGTCTTTACCGGGTTCGTCGGTCAGGATTTGGTAAAAACCGGGGGCATGCGCCCAATCAGCACCGGCAGCGGCCGCTTGGATGTTGGCACTGAATGGTGATACGTAAGCGCCGCTGTGATTTTTCATCATCACATAAGCCATCTTGTTTTGTTTGGCGTAGGCGTATTCGACATAGCCGATCGAGCCCTTGATTTGCTTGACGAAAGAAGCAACACCTTCATTGCCTTTGCCACCCACGCCGGACGGCCAAGGCACGGACGTGTCATTACCGACGCGGCTCTTCCATTCGTCACTGACTTTGATCAGGTAGTTGGTGAAAATAAAGGTGGTGCCGGAACCATCCGAACGATGCACGACGGTAATGTGGGTATTTGGCAGTTTCAACCCCTTGTTAAGGGCGACAATTTCAGGGCTGTCCCATGACACCACTTTTCCCAGGTAAATGTCAGCCAGGGTTTTGCCATCGAGATGCATTTTACCGGCTGCAACCCCAGGAACGTTAACAACGGGAACCACGCCGCCAATCACTGTCGGGAACTGGGTAAGACCATTCTGCTCAAGCACTTCCGGTTTGAGTGGCATATCGGATGCGCCGAAATCGACCGTTTTGGATTCAATCTGTTTGATGCCGCCACCAGAGCCGATGGATTGATAGTTCAGGCTGATGCCTGTGCTGGCCTTATAGGCTTCGGCCCATTTGGCGTAAATGGGGTAAGGAAAAGTGGCGCCAGCGCCGGTCATTTCGCCGGCATTAACCGTCGCAGTGGCCATAAGGCCAGCGCCCAACAGCATGCCGATAGCGAGAGAGCGTGTTGTGTTCATGGTGATAAAATCTCCGGATCCGAAAAAGATGAAAAAACACAATGAAATGAAGGCGAATGGACACCCCATATCATGGCCTGAATAATACATGACAGATATTGCAGAAAGGTTACAGATGGCGTGCAGGTGGTGAATTTGGATTAAGGAGGCTGTTGAATACGCCAATTTGGTGTGATTCCAATTGACCGGGTTAGGGTAATGTGTGTAAGATGTAAGGATTTGATTACTGGGGTGTAAGATGCGGCGTAAGCTTGTGGCCGGTAACTGGAAGATGCATGGCAGTCTGACGTCCAATCAGTTGCTGCTGAATGGGTTATTGTCCCAGCTAGGTAATTGGGATGAGGCCGATGTCACCGTGTGTGTGCCGGCACCATATCTTGCCCAGGCGCAGCAAGTGTTGTCGACCAGTCGTATCGCGTGGGGCGCGCAAAATGTCAGCAAGCACGCCAGTGGTGCCTATACCGGCGAAATCGCAGCCGGCATGCTGTTGGATTTTGGTTGTCGCCATGTATTGAT
>DDOT01000073.1:11206-12113 GCA_002341815.1 Thiobacillus sp. UBA2487
GCGATTAAAGCCGGTTTGGTGCCGGTGCTGTGTGTTGGGGAAACCTTGCATGAGCGTGAAACCGGCGTAACCGAGCGCGTCATTGCGCGTCAGTTGGAAGCGGTAATCGCCATGGCTGGTGTATCGGCATTTTCGCATGCAGTGATTGCCTACGAGCCGGTATGGGCAATTGGTACCGGGCATACGGCAACGCCTGAACAGGCGCAGCATGTACATGCATTCATTCGTCATCTGGTGGCTCGGCATGATGAGAATGTCGCTGTTGGGGTGCAAATACTGTATGGTGGCAGTGTTAAGGCGTCCAATGCGCAAACCCTGTTTGCTCAGTCGGATATCGATGGCGGTTTGGTGGGTGGGGCGTCATTGGTGGCGGAAGAGTTTGTGGCAATTTGCCATGCTGTCAAGTCTTGAGTGGCAGCTTATAAAGGACTAGAATTTGGAAACGTTTGTTTTGATCATCCATTTGTTGACCGCGGTGTCGATTGTGGTGCTGGTGTTATTGCAGCAAGGCAAAGGCGCGGACATGGGGGCTGCATTTGGCAGTGGCGCTTCCGGAAGTCTGTTTGGTGCGAGTGGCTCAACCAATTTTTTGAGCCGGAGCACCGCAATAGCGGCAACGGTTTTTTTTATTACCAGCTTGGTATTGACCTGGTTTACCGGCCGGGATCATGTGTCGGGCGGCGTAATGCAGTCAGGTGCGGCTGCACAGGCTCAAATGGCGGTGAAGCTTNNCCGCTTGTGCCGCCAGCAACTGCCAAGCCTCAACAGCCGGTTTCCGGGCAGGGTGATATAAATAGTTTGCGGTCAAAAGCCGGAGAAATTCCCCGTTAAGGTGGAATGCTGCGGGACAGGGTATCCACCTGTCCTGTCAATTAATGCCGACGTGGTGAAATTGGTAGACACGCTA
>DDOT01000073.1:12126-32171 GCA_002341815.1 Thiobacillus sp. UBA2487
AAGCTGTGCGAGTTCGAGTCTCGCCGTCGGCACCAAAATAAATATTCAGGCAAAATGTTGCTGGTTGCAAAACACGCTTGCGGTTAGGCGTTTGCCCGTTGGCTGTGGGTGTGTCGCGGTAATACATCTGGCTGGAGCAACACTGAGATGATAATTCCGAGCCTGTTTCAGGCAAGTGTTGTGTTGTTGGTCGATCTTGCGCGTGGATATCCGCCGGTAATGGGGGATATGTCGCGGCAACATCGTTACGGTGCCGTTGCTTTGGAGGGTAAAAGATGTTGAACAACTATTTACCAGTGCTGATATTTGTGCTGGTTGGGCTCGCTGTGGGCGTTGTGCCGATGCTGGCGGGATGGTTGCTGGCGCCCAATCGACCTGACAGCGCAAAACTTTCGCCTTATGAATGTGGCTTTGAAGCATTTGAAGACGCTCGTATGAAGTTTGATGTCCGGTATTATCTGGTTGCCATTCTGTTCATTCTTTTCGATCTCGAAATTGCATTTTTGTTCCCCTGGGCAATTGTGCTGAATGAAATTGGTCTGTTCGGCTATCTCGCCATGCTGGTTTTTCTTGGCATTTTGGTGGTCGGTTTTGTCTACGAATGGATGAAAGGTGCGCTGGAATGGGAATAGACGGTGTACTAGAAAAAGGCTTTGTCACAACGTCGGCCGACAAGTTGATTAACTGGATGCGGACGGGTTCGTTGTGGCCCATGACCTTTGGCTTGGCGTGCTGTGCAGTGGAAATGATGCAAGCTGGTGCATCCCGGTATGATCTGGATCGCTTTGGGGTGGTATTTCGTCCGAGCCCGCGCCAGTCCGATGTGATGATCGTTGCCGGTACGCTCTGCAACAAAATGGCACCGGCGCTGCGCAAGGTGTATGACCAAATGGCTGAGCCACGTTGGGTGATCTCCATGGGGTCGTGCGCAAATGGCGGGGGGGATTACCATTATTCTTATTCGGTTGTTCGTGGATGTGACCGCATTGTGCCGGTCGATATCTATGTTCCGGGTTGTCCGCCTACGGCAGAGGCTTTGCTGTACGGCATCATCCAGTTACAGAACAAGATCAAGCGCACCAATACGATTGCTCGCTAAACATAGGGGTCTGTTGCAATCATGAATCCTAATCTGGAAAGTTTGTCGGTTTCGCTGCTGGCTGCACTGGGAGGCAAGATCGTTCGTCAAGTGGTAGCCCTGGATGAATTGACGATTGACGTTTCTGCATCAGACTTGCGTGATGCCATGCTTGCCGTACGCGATAATCCTGGATTGCGTTTTGAGCAATTAATCGATTTGTGCGGTATTGATTACCTGACATACGCGGAAGGAACGCATCAGGGTCCGCGCTTCGCTGTTGTTTATCATTTGCTGTCCGTGACCAAGAATCGTCGCTTGCGCGTGCGTGTTTTTGCGGATTCAAATGAGTTTCCGGTAGTGTCCAGTGTGGTGGATATCTGGCCGTCCGCAACATGGTTTGAACGTGAAACATTTGATTTGTTTGGTATTATGTTTGACGGTCATCCTGATTTGCGTCGTATCTTGACGGATTATGGCTTTGTTGGACATCCATTCCGCAAGGATTTTCCTGTGTCAGGGCATGTTGAAATGCGATACGATCCGGATCAGCGCCGCGTCATTTATCAGACTGTCACCGTTGAGCCGCGCGAAATTACACCACGGATTGTGCGTGAATCGAACTACGGAGAAGTGTAACCATGGCTGAGATTCGTAACTACACGATGAACTTCGGGCCCCAGCACCCAGCCGCGCACGGTGTGTTGCGCCTGGTGCTTGAGCTGGATGGCGAAGTCATTGAGCGGGCAGATCCGCATATCGGTTTATTGCATCGTGGTACGGAAAAATTGGCGGAGCACAAGACGTTTATACAGGCATTGCCGTACATGGATCGGCTGGATTATGTGTCCATGATGTCAAATGAGCACGCCTATGTGATGGCTGTCGAGAAGTTGCTGGGCATCGCTGTTCCTGTGCGCGCGCAGTACATTCGCGTCATGTTTGATGAGATCACCCGTATTTTGAATCACTTGCTGTGGCTCGGAGCGCATGCGCTGGATATTGGGGCGATGACGGTGTTTCTGTACGCATTTCGTGAGAGGGAAGATCTCATGGATTGTTATGAGGCGGTTTCAGGGGCTCGTCTGCACGCGGCGTATTACCGCCCGGGTGGTGTGTATCGCGATTTGCCGGATACTATGCCACAGTACCGCGCGTCAAGGGTGCATGATGGTGACGACATTCGGTTGATGAACGCAAATCGTCAAGGTTCTCTGCTTGATTTTATTGATGATTTTACGCGCCGTTTTGATACCTATGTGGATGAGTATGAAACCCTGTTGACCGACAACCGGATTTGGAAGCAACGCACGGTGGGGATCGGTGTGGTATCGCCTGAACGGGCGTTGGCGCTGGGTTTCACCGGGCCGATGCTGCGGGGTTCCGGCATCGCTTGGGATCTGCGTAAGAAACAGCCGTATGAGGTGTATGATCAGGTAGATTTTGATATACCGGTTGGTGTAAACGGTGATTGTTATGATCGTTATCTGGTTCGAATCGAAGAAATGCGACAATCCAACCGGATCATCAAGCAGTGTGTTGCCTGGTTGCGGGTTAATCAGGGGCCGGTGATTACTGATAATCACAAGGTGGCGCCGCCTGACCGGGTAAACATGAAACAGAATATGGAAGAGTTGATCCACCATTTCAAGCTGTTTACCGAAGGGATGCATGTGCCGGAGGGAGAAGCTTACGCCGCTGTGGAGCATCCCAAAGGGGAGTTCGGCATTTATCTGGTGTCTGATGGTGCCAACAAACCCTACCGAATGAAAATACGTGCCCCAGGATATGCACATTTGGCCGCGTTGGACGAAATGTCTCGCGGA
This sequence comes from Thiobacillus sp. UBA2487, assembly GCA_002341815.1. Taxonomy (GTDB): domain Bacteria; phylum Pseudomonadota; class Gammaproteobacteria; order Burkholderiales; family Sulfuriferulaceae; genus Sulfuriferula. The sequence goes on from DDOT01000073.1 coordinate 15,031, forward strand.
CACATGATTGCTGATGTGGTGGCGATTATTGGAACGCAGGATATTGTGTTCGGAGAAATTGATCGCTAGTCAGCTCAGGCGCCAAGAGCCGTCAGGTGGTTGCCTCGTCAGGCAAGTGAGCATTGCTGCAGTTTTGGATGGAGAGAGTTGATGTTAAGTCCGGCGTCACTAGAACAAATTGATCGGGAAATTGCCAAGTATCCGGCCAATCAACGCCAATCAGCCGTGATGTCGGCGCTGCGTATTGCCCAGGTTGAAAAGGGCTGGCTTGACAATGCGGTCATTGACTACATTGCGCAATACTTGGGTATGCCGAGCATTGCAGTGTATGAAGTGGCTACTTTTTATAATATGTACGATACCAAGCCGGTGGGAAAGCACAAAATAACCTTGTGCACCAATATTTCCTGCATGCTGATGGGTGCGCCGGACATGGCTGACCATTTGCGTGAGCGGCTTGGCGTGGAATTTGGTGAAACAACACCGGATGGCGTTTTTACCTTGAAAGAGGGTGAGTGCATGGGGGCTTGCGGAGATGCACCCGTGTGTCTGGTGAATAACCACCGTATGGAAAGCTTCCTCACGACGGAGAAAGCTGACGCCCTGCTGGATGAGCTGAAGTCGGAAAAATAAGGAAGCACGAATGGTCATCGTTGGTGGTGAAGTCATATTCAATACAGTTCATCTTCCTGATTCCTGGAAGCTGGAAACGTATGTGGCAAACGGCGGTTATGAGGCCCTGCGCAAGATCTTGACCGAACAGGTGTCTGCGGAGTCGATTATAGCCGAAGTCAAAAAATCTGCGCTGCGCGGTCGCGGGGGTGCCGGTTTTCCGACCGGGCTTAAATGGAGCTTTATGCCGCGTCATTATCAAGGTGAAAAATACCTGGTTTGCAATACCGACGAAGGTGAGCCTGGTACTTTCAAGGACCGCGATATCCTTCTGTTGAATCCGCATGCGCTGATCGAAGGTATGGCTATCGCCGCGTATACCATGGGCGTGCAAAAGGGCTACAACTATATTCATGGTGAAATCTGGCAAGCCTACGAACGTTTTGAAGAGGCATTGGCAGAGGCACGTGCCGCCGGATTTTTGGGCAACCAGATCATGGGCACCGATTTCAGCTTCGATTTGTTTGCGCATCACGGGTATGGCGCGTATATCTGCGGGGAAGAAACCGCTTTGCTGGAATCCATCGAAGGCAAGAAAGGGCAGCCACGTTTCAAGCCGCCTTTCCCTGCCAGCTTCGGGTTGTACGGCAAGCCTACCACTATCAATAATACGGAAACCTTTGCGAGTATCCCGTTCATCATACGGGAGGGTGGGCAGACGTTTCTGGAGCTTGGCAAACCCAATAATGGCGGAACCAAGATTTTCTCGGTGTCAGGGCATGTTAACCGCCCCGGCAACTATGAAATCCGTATGGGAACACCGTTTGCCGAATTGCTGGAAATGGCAGGCGGTATCAAGGGCGGTCGTCCGTTTAAAGCGTGCATTCCTGGCGGATCATCCACCCCGGTGGTGCCGGCTGAATTGATGATGAATTGCACGATGGACTACGACTCAATTGCCAAAGCCGGCTCTGCGTTAGGTGCGGGATCGGTCATTATCATGGATGATACCGTGTGTATGGTGAAGGCGCTGGAGCGGCTTTCCTATTTTTACTACGAAGAATCGTGTGGCCAGTGCACACCGTGTCGGGAAGGTACGGGTTGGTTGTATCGAGTCGTGCATCGCATCGAGCATGGCCAGGGCCGGATGGAAGACTTGGCATTGCTGGATGATGTCGCACATAACATCAGCGGTCGGACCATTTGCGCGCTAGGTGATGCTGCCGCTGCGCCGGTTCAGGCCATGATCAAGCATTATCGCCATGAGTTCGAGTATCACATCGAACATGGCAAGTGCATGGTATAGGTGAGTGATGAATATGCTGGAAATTGAAATCGACGGCAAGAAAATAACAACGGCAGCCGGTGGAACCATCATGGATGCGGCTGCTCAGGCAGGCGTGTATATTCCCCATTTTTGTTATCACAAAAAACTGTCTATTGCTGCTAACTGTCGCATGTGTTTGGTGCAGGTTGAAAAAGCCGCCAAACCGTTACCGGCTTGTGCAACACCCGTTACCGATGGCATGAAAGTCATGACGCGCTCGGATTACGCCATCAAAGCGCAAAAAGGCGTGATGGAATTCTTGCTGATCAATCATCCGTTGGATTGCCCGATTTGTGACCAAGGTGGCGAATGCACCTTGCAGGACCTGGCCGTTGGTTACGGCGGTGTACAGTCGCGTTATCAGGAAGCAAAGCGGGTGGTGAACGAGAAAGATTTGGGCCCGCTGGTCGCCACAGACATGACGCGTTGTATTCATTGCACTCGCTGTGTGCGCTTTGGTCAGGAAATTGCTGGTGTGATGGAGATGGGGCAAATCGGGCGTGGCGAGCATTCAGAGATCATGCCATTCATTGACAAAACCATTGATTCTGAATTGTCTGGCAATATCATTGATTTGTGTCCGGTCGGGGCGCTGACCAGCAAACCGTTCCGTTATTCGGCGCGGAGTTGGGAGCTTTCGCGGCGCCGGTCAGTTAGTCCGCATGACAGTTTGGGTAGTCATCTGGCTGTTCAGGTCAAGAATGATCGTGTCATGCGCGTTCTGCCGCTGGACAACGAAGCGATAAACGAATGCTGGTTATCGGATCGTGATCGTTTTTCCTATGAAGGACTGAATGCACCGGAACGGTTAACGACCCCTATGCTCAAGCAAGGCGGTCAGTGGCATGAGGTGAGTTGGCAAGCTGCGCTGGAGTATGTGGCAAATGGATTGCGAGATATCGTCGCATCCCATGGCGCAGACGCAATTGGCGCGCTGGCAAGTCCGCAACAGACCTTGGAAGAATTGTATTTGCTGCAAAAACTGGTGCGTGGTTTGGGCAGCCAGAATATTGATAGTCGTCCACGCCATGCTGATTTCAGGATGGATGCGGCGCGACAAGGCGCGCCTTGGCTGGGTATGCCAATTGCCGGTTTGAATCAATTACAGCGTGTGTTGTTGATTGGCACACGCCTGCGTCAGGACCACCCGTTAATTGCACATCGACTGCGTGTCGCCGTGCGTCACGGGGCACAGTGCAGTGTCATCAACCCGGTGGATGATGACCTGCTGGCGCCGGTCGCACATAAGATCATTGTTCCACCGCACGAGATGGTTCGCTCATTGGCCGAGGTTGTGGTGGCTGCCTCACGTTTGTCTGGTAAGGCTCTGCCTGAAGAGGTATCCGGTGCTTTGGCACAAATCCAGGTTCATGATGAAGCGGAAGCGGTGGCAACCAGTTTGCTGGATGGCGAACGTTGCGCGATATTACTGGGTAATCTGGCGCTTCAACATGAGGAATGGGCCGATTTGCAACTGCTGGCACAAACGTTGGCAGATTTAACAGGTGCTGTGTTCGGTGTGTTCGGTAATGCAGCAAACAGCACCGGTGCTGCTGTGGCAGATGCACTGCCCGCGTCTGGTGGACGCGACGCACGTCGCATGTTTGCAGAACCGCGCAAGGCGTACTTGCTAATGGGTTTGGAGTCCGGCCTCGATTACAATGATCCCGCACTGATGAATGCAGCGCTTGCTCAGGCCGGTATGTCCATCTGCATGACTACGTTCAAACCGGTGGATCTGACGGGTTTCGATGTGTTGCTGCCGATCGCACCGTTCAGTGAGACCGGTGGGACATTTGTTAATGCGGAAGGTACCGCGCAATCATTCAATGGCGCTGTGCGACCACTGGGTGAAACACGTCCGGGCTGGAAGGTCCTGCGTGTGCTGGGTTCGATGTTGGGCTTGTCTGGTTTTGCTTATGATACGGTTGAAGCGGTACGCAAGGATGTATTGCCTGATGGCAAGTTGGCACCTGCTGTGTGCAACAACCGTTTGTCGGGATACCGGATGCAAGCGATGCAAGCGATTGCCGACCCATTGAGTCGCGTCGGTGATGTGCCGGCATGGCAGGTCGATGCAATCGTACGACACGCCCCATCACTGCACCGTACGCGAACCGCCCAAGCGATAACGGCGGGTATGCATCCGGCTACCATTACCAAATTAGGGTTGTCGGCAGGGCAGTCAGTCAAAATCAAGCAGGAAACGGCCGAGGTGGTTTTGGAATTAGTGGCGGATGACCGGTTGGCACAAGGGTGTGTCAGGGTGCCGGCAGGTGTTCAGGAAACGGCTGCGCTGGGCGCGATGATGGGCAAACTGACGGTGGAGCGTGCATAACATGGCATATTTACAAAGTCTGTCGGGCATGTATTGGCCATTGGTTTGGTCTTTGGCGGGCATCATTGCGATCGTGCTGCCGCTGATGATAGGGGTTGCCTACTTAACCTATGCCGAGCGTAAAGTTATTGGCTATATGCAGGTGCGTATCGGTCCCAATCGGGTGGGTTACAAAGGCTTGCTGCAACCCATCGCAGATGCAGTAAAACTGCTGATGAAAGAAATTGTGATTCCGACAGGCGCCAATAAATTCCTGTTTGTTTTGGCGCCAGTCTTGACCATTGCACCAGCATTGGCTGCATGGGCGGTCATTCCGTTCTCGCCGCAACTGGTGTTGGCCAATGTCGACGCTGGCTTGCTGTACATTATGGCCATCACCTCCATGGGGGTGTACGGAGTGATAATAGCAGGGTGGGCGTCAAACTCTAAATATGCATTCTTGGGCAGTTTGCGATCCGCAGCACAGATTGTCTCCTATGAAATAGCGATGGGGTTTGCGCTGGTTGGGGTTTTGATGGCATCACACAGCCTTAATCTTGTGGATATTGTGAATGGTCAGCATGGCGGTATTTTCAACTGGTATTGGTTGCCGCTGTTTCCCATGTTCGTGGTTTATCTGATTGCGGGGGTGGCTGAAACCAACCGTGCACCATTTGACGTGGCCGAAGGCGAATCAGAAATTGTGGCCGGCTTTCACGTAGAGTATTCGGGTATGGCATTTGCCGTGTTCTTCCTGGCAGAATACGCCAACATGATTTTGATATCGGCGCTGACCGCCATCATGTTTCTGGGAGGTTGGAATCCGCTATTTGACGTGGCACCACTCAACTGGATACCAGGCTTTGTCTGGTTGATGCTTAAGATTGGTTTCGTACTCTTCCTGTTCTTGTGGTTTCGTGCCACATTCCCACGGTACCGGTATGACCAGATTATGCGCTTGGGATGGAAAGTGTTCATACCAGTGACCTTGGTTTGGGTGGTGGTGGTTGGCGCAGTCATGCAAACACCGCTGGCCTTTCTCGTGCATTGATGAAAGCAGCGGTTAAGGTGAAATTATGAAAGCGATCAAACAGTTTTTTTCGAGCCTGTTGCTGACGGAGTTGCTGCGCGGAATGGCGCTTACCGGCCGGCATTTGTTTGCGCGTAAAATTACCGTGCAATATCCGGAAGAAAAAACACCGATGTCTTCCCGTTTTCGTGGATTGCATGCATTACGGCGTTATCCGAATGGTGAGGAACGTTGTATTGCCTGTAAATTGTGCGAAGCGGTATGTCCGGCGATGGCCATTACCATTGAGTCGGAACAACGGGATGACGGTACGCGACGCACGACACGCTATGATATCGATCTGACGAAATGCATTTTTTGCGGATTTTGTGAAGAGTCGTGTCCGGTCGATTCCATTGTGGAAACCCATATCATGGAATACCACGGCGAAAAACGGGGTGATCTGTACTACACCAAAGAAAAACTGCTGGCGGTTGGCGACCAGTACGAGGCCGACATTGCCGCTGCCCGTGCAGCGGATGCCAAGTATCGATAACGGAACAGGTGGGCGGGATGGATTTTTTGACTGGGGTGTTTTATTTTTTCAGCGCGATCCTGTTGTTTTCGGGATTCCGGGTGATTACGACGCGTAATCCGGTACATGCAGCCTTGTTTCTGGTGTTGGCTTTTTTTAGCGCCAGTGGTATCTGGCTCACCTTGGAAGCGGAATTTCTCGCCATTTCATTGGTGCTGGTGTATGTCGGCGCCGTAATGGTGTTGTTCCTGTTTGTGGTGATGATGCTGGACATTAATATCGATCGCTTGCGCGAGGGATTCTGGAGTTATATGCCACTGGCCAGCTTTGTCGCCACCATGCTGGTAATCGAAATGTCTATTGTCGTCGGATCCCGTTCATTTGGTCTGAATGTCGTGCCCGCACCCGTCCCTCACCCGGCAGGCTACAGCAATACACGTGAATTGGGTCGTCTGTTGTATACCGACTACGTGTATCCGTTTGAATTGGCGGCAGTTATACTGCTGGTGGCGATTGTTGCCGCCATAGCGCTAACCATGCGCCGCCGGAAAAATACGCGCTACCAGAACCCTGCTCAACAAGTGAAGGTTAAGCGCAATCAGCGTGTCAGACTGGTTTCGATGCCGGCCGATCAGCCTTCATCAACCAAATCCTAAACAAAAATAACGGGAGAACAATGATGCTGTCTCTTTCACATTATTTAATACTGGGGGCGCTGTTGTTTGCGCTCAGTGTGCTGGGGATCTTTCTCAATCGAAAGAACCTGATTATCCTGCTGATGGCGATTGAACTGATGTTGCTGGCCGTCAACATGAACTTCATTGCGTTCTCGCACTATTTAGGTGATGTATCGGGGCAGATTTTTGTGTTTTTCATTTTGACGGTCGCTGCAGCCGAGTCTGCCATCGGCTTGGCCATACTGGTGGTGCTGTTCCGAAATTTACGCACCATCCATGTGGATGATATAGATCAATTGAAGGGCTGAACGAATGTTACTTTTACCTGCCTTTCTTATGCGGTGTCGTGTTTGGCTTGTATCTGCGGGTGCAACCCAATGCAGCATCAGGATTAACCGGCGCTTCAAAAACAGATCGTTCGCGTTAGTCGCGCGATGTGCCGAATTGTTTGGGCTACGCAGCAACGGAATGCAACCATGACCAATATGCAAACGCTTTACTTGATGGTGCCGTTGGCACCGCTGGCCGGTGCCGTGATCGCCGGTCTGTTTGGCTGGGCCATTGGCCGTACGCTTTCACACATAGCGACTATTGCGGGGGTGGCGGTTGCCTTTGTGTGCTCCTGGTTGATTTTTCAGGACGTTCAGGCCGGACATGTATTTAACGGTACGGTTTATACATGGATGACCACCGACAACATACACTTGGAGGTTGGATTTTTGATTGATCCTCTCACTGCCATGATGATGATGGTGGTGACCTTTGTCTCGTTGATGGTGCATATTTATACCATTGGCTATATGCATGATGATCCAGGCTATCAACGGTTTTTTAGCTATATCTCACTGTTTACGTTCAGCATGCTGATGCTGGTAATGGCCAATAATTTCTTGCAGTTGTTCTTTGGCTGGGAAGCCGTCGGCCTGGTGTCGTATTTATTGATCGGATTCTGGTTTACAAGACCAACGGCCATTTATGCCAACTTGAAGGCGTTTTTGGTGAATCGTGTAGGCGATTTTGGTTTTGTACTCGGCATAGGTTTGGTTTTGGCGCACTTTGGTACGCTGGACTACGCGTCGGTATTTGCCCAAGCCCCGGCGCATGCTAACGATATGTTGCACTTCTGGGCAGGGAATACCACATCGCTGATGACAGCGATTACCTTGCTGCTGTTTATTGGCGCGATGGGGAAATCGGCCCAATTTCCGCTGCATGTATGGTTGCCCGATTCTATGGAAGGCCCGACTCCGATTTCCGCGTTGATTCATGCAGCAACCATGGTAACTGCCGGAATATTTATGGTAACCCGTATGTCGCCGCTGTTTGAGATGTCGCAAACCACTCTGTCGTTTGTGATGGTGATTGGTGCCATTACGGCATTGTTTATGGGCTTTCTCGGCATTATTCAAAACGACATCAAACGGGTGGTTGCATACTCAACCCTGTCCCAGTTGGGTTATATGACCGTGGCATTGGGCGCGTCTGCTTATTCTGTCGCAGTGTTTCACCTGATGACACATGCTTTCTTTAAAGCGTTGCTGTTTTTGTCCGCGGGCTCTGTGATTATTGGCATGCACCATGATCAGGACATTCGGCACATGGGTGGCTTGCGTAAATACATGCCGATAACCTGGATTACCTCGTTGGTTGGCTCGTTAGCCCTGATCGGCACGCCATTCTTTTCCGGTTTCTACTCCAAGGACAGCATTATTGATGCGGTTAAAATCGCCATGGAACATGGTGAGCCAGGGGCATGGTTTGCGTATGGTTCAGTGGTGGCGGGTGTGTTTGTCACGGCATTTTATTCATTCCGCATGTACTTCCTCGTGTTTCATGGCCAAGAGCGGTTCCATGCCCACCATGGGGCAGGACACGATGAGGAACCAGAATTTGATTCGCACGGACACGATGTACATCACGGACATGGTGATCATCACGCACACATTCCACATGAATCGCCACTGGTGGTGACACTGCCGCTGATTATGCTGGCAATCCCGTCCGTGGTGATCGGTTATCTGGCCATTGAACCCATGTTGTTTGGTCACTATTTTGATGGGGTTATCACAATCAACAGCTCACTACATCCAGCGATGGCGACATTGAAAGACGAGTACCACGGCGCATTTGATATGGCTGTCGACAGCTTGACCTCGTTGCCCTTCTGGCTGGCATTGTCCGGTGTGGTGACCAGTTGGTTCTTCTACATGAAACGTCCGGATATCCCCGCTGCGATCAAACAGCATTTTGGTCTGATTTATCGGATCATGGAAAACAAATACGGGTTTGACCAGTTCAATGACTGGTTCTTTTCCGGTGGTGCCCGCGCCTTGGGCCGATTCCTGTGGCAGCTAGGCGATGTACGGCTGATTGACGGGCTTGCCGTGAATGGGACGGCAAATCTGGTGGGTTGGTTTTCAACCGTTATTCGCCGCTGGCAAACCGGTTACATTTACCATTATGCGTTTGCCATGATTATTGGCGTATTTGCCTTGATCACATGGTTTGTGCGCACTTGATGGCAAACGACAAAAATATTAAATGGATAGGGATGTTATGTTAGCTGGATACCCGTTATTAAGTCTGACCATCTGGGTGCCGATTCTTGCTGGTGTGCTGGTGCTGGCTACCGGTTCTGATCGAAATGCACCGTTGGCGCGTCTGTTGGCTTTGATCGGTTCAGTCGCCGGTCTGTTGGTTGCCTGGCCTCTGTATAGCCATTTTGATCCATCAACGGCTGACATGCAATTTGTTGAGTTCGCCAGCTGGATTCCGGCAATGAACATCAATTATCACCTTGGCGTCGATGGCATATCCATGCCATTGTTGCTACTCAACAGCTTCACCACGGTTTTGGTCGTGCTGGCGGGTTGGCGGGTAATTGAAAACAAGGTGGCGCAATATATGGCGGCATTCTTGATCATGTCCGGTTTGATCAACGGTGTGTTTGCCGCACTGGATGCCATGCTGTTTTATGTGTTTTTTGAAGCAATGCTGATTCCTCTGTTTCTGGTCATCGGTATCTGGGGCGGGCCGCGCCGGGTGTATGCTGCCATCAAGTTTTTCCTGTATACCCTGATGGGCTCGCTGTTGATGCTGGTTGCCCTGATTTATCTGTATTTTCAGGCCAATGGCAGTTTTGAGATACTGGATTTTCAAGCGCTTCCCTTGACGATGCACGCGCAACTGCTGCTGTTTATGGCGTTTTTCTTGGCTTTCGCCGTCAAAGTACCAATGTGGCCGGTGCATACGTGGTTGCCAGATGCTCACGTGGAAGCGCCGACCGGTGGATCGGTGGTACTGGCAGCGGTTACATTAAAAATCGGTGCGTACGGTTTTCTGCGCTTCAATTTGCCGATTACACCGGATGCGAGTCATTATCTAACCGGCTTTATGGTGACGCTGTCGTTGATCGCCGTGGTTTACATTGGCCTGGTAGCGCTAGTACAAGGTGATATGAAAAAGTTGATCGCCTATTCGTCAATCTCGCATATGGGTTTTGTGACGTTAGGTATTTTCTTGTTTAATACCTTGGGTGTTGAGGGTGCGATGGTGCAAATGCTTTCACATGGTTTTGTGGCAGCGGCTATGTTCCTCTCAGTGGGTGTGATGTATGACCGATTGCACTCTCGTCAAATTGCCGATTATGGTGGTTTGGCAAATCGCATGCCTGTTTTCGCCTCATTTCTCATGCTGTTCTCGATGGCAAATGCAGGATTGCCGGGTACCAGTGGTTTCGTTGGCGAATTTATGGTGATTATGGCTGCGGTCAAGGTAAATTTTTGGTATGCATTCCTTGCCGCCATCACCTTGATTCTCGGCGCAGCGTACACGTTATGGATGTATAAGCGCGTGGTGTTTGGCGAGGTTGTCCATGCTTCGGTGAAGTCCATGCAGGATTTGGTGCCGCGCGAGTTCTTTTATCTCGCTGTATTGGCGGTGCTGGTGCTCGCAATGGGGATTTACCCACGACCGTTAACCGAGGTCATGCACAGCTCGGTCGCCAATTTGTTAGCGCACGTTGCGCAAAGCAAGCTACCTTGACATCAATGCGCAATTGAAGGAACCGGAATGAACTTTTCTTTGAACGATGTGATGCCGATGTTGCCGGAAATTTTCCTGCTGGCAGCGACTTGCGCCATCTTGATTATGGATTTATTCATAGCGGATGAACGGCGTTTTTTAACGTATTTATTCAGTCTGGCCGCATTAGGTGTGGCTGGCGCCATCACATGGTCAACTGCGACCGGCGTGACTGCCTACACCATGCATGGTATGTTTGTTGACGATTTGTTGTCGGATACGTTGAAATTGATCTTGTATGTCACCGTGGGAATGGTCTTGGTGTATTCGCGTCATTACCTGCATCAACGCGATATGTTTCGCGGCGAATTCTTTGCGCTGGTGCTGTTCGCAACGCTAGGCATGATGGTCATGATTTCTGCCAATCATTTTCTCACCTTGTACATGGGGCTTGAACTGTTGAGCCTGTCGCTGTATGCATTGGTAGCGTTGCAACGTGATTCTGCGATTGCTGCCGAAGCCGCCATGAAGTACTTTATTCTGGGCGCGTTGGCGTCGGGCATGCTGTTGTATGGCATGTCGATGGTGTACGGTGCTACCGGTAATCTGGATATTACGCGCATCGCCTTGTTGCTGCAGGCGGGGGTGGGCAGCAACTTGGTGCTGATTTTCGGTTTGGTGTTTATTGTGGCCGGATTGGCGTTCAAATTGGGGGTCGTACCATTTCATATGTGGTTACCCGATGTTTATCAGGGTGCGCCTACCGCGGTAACCCTGTTCATTGGCACTGCCACCAAAGTCGCTGCCTTCGCATTTGTGATTCGTTTGCTGGCGCAGGCGTTACAGGCATTTTCTGGCGATTGGCAGCAAATGTTGGTGATCATGGCCGTGCTATCAATGGCTGTCGGTAATATAACCGCCATTGCGCAAACCAATTTGAAACGCATGTTGGCCTATTCAACGATTTCACATATGGGATTTTTGCTGCTCGGGATTTTGTCGGCCAACATCAATGGTTATAGTGCAGCCATGTTCTACATGGTGGCGTATGTGCTGACCGGTCTGGGTGCCTTCGGTATGATCATGCTGCTTTCACGTAAAGGATTCGAGGCCGATAAACTGGATGATTTAAAAGGGTTGAATCAACGCAATCCGTGGTACGCGTTTATGATGCTGCTGATCATGTTCTCTTTGGCTGGTGTTCCGCCTACCATTGGCTTTTACGCGAAATTGTCGGTGTTGCAAGCGGTGATAAATGCAGGGTTTCCCCGACTGGCGATCATTGCCGTGGTGTTCTCTTTGATCGGTGCGTTCTACTACTTGCGTATTGTTCGTTTGATGTACTTCGAAAAGCCGCACGATCAGCACGCTATTTCGCCGTCGCTCGATACGCGCATGCTGATCGGCGCCAACGGTCTGGCCATGCTGGTTCTGGGCGTCATGCCACAACCGTTGATGGCTATGTGTATTTACGCGATTGAGCAATCGCTGTGAATAACGCAGTCTTGGCTTTGCTGGTATTGGCGCTGACCGGCGCTAATCTGCCGTTTTTGATTGAGCGGCGATTATGGGTGTTGCCGCCAAGCAATACGGGAGAAAAGGTATTTGCGTGGCGTCTGGTTGAATGGCTGGTTTTATATTTCTTGATTGGCTGGATTGCCCGGTTGTTGGAAGGGCGCTTTGCGCCACCGCAACATCAGGATTGGGAATTTTATGCTGTGACGGCTTGCGCGTTTGCGGTTATGGCTTTTCCAGGCTTCATTTATCGATATTTGTGGCGACCGCACCTGTAGCATGTGTTTGCCGGTCCAGGCAGGCAAAATAGGTTTCCAGTTGATAGCCAGTGGCATCCCGTTGTGCTTGCCAAATCATTTCTGCCAAACAATCCATCATCGCATGTTGAGCTGCGTGGCGATCCTGACGTCTGATCATCAGTTGGTCAAACTTCGCACGTATGCCAGGCGGTTGATCGATATTTAATTGCTCGGTAATGGCTAAATGCAGGGACAAGTGCAAAAATGGATTGACCAAACCATTCTCCGGACTGAAGTCTTTGTCCAGATGATCTTCGTTATCGACTAACCAATGATGATATTCGGGGTGAGCTTCCAGTACAGACACGAGTGTTGACTGAACACCATCCAGTGGCGCATGGCGCAGGTGTTTTTGCCACGTATCAATCATAAATTGTCGGACCTGCTGGCGATCGGGTTCAAACATGGCTGGAAAAAAGTCCTATGACCGTTAAGTAATCAAGCTGATAGCTACAATGGGTTAACGCAGCAATTTCCTGCTGGCTGTGGCATCCAATCAACGGCAAATCCGGATAACGCCCTATGAGCAAACGCTGTTCAAGGTTTTGCTCATGATAGTAACTGACGCGTTTTGCATTGGAAATGAACATCACACCGAATTCAGCACGCTCTGCCAGCGTATCATGGCAGTGGTCAATGGCAACCCTTGCGTTGCGTTGACCGGCTGAAGGACTTAGCATACACCATATCAGGCTGTCTCCTGCTGATAGTGGTTCTGAGGTGGTGATCGACTGTGAGTTCGGGTGGCTACGCATCAGTTTGACGAGATGGTAGCGCCCTTCAAGGTACGCACCTTCAGGGTTGCCGTGAATCACGGCGGCGAACAGTAAATGTAACGGGATATGTTCCATTTGACGTGCCTCAAATGGAAGGTCACGCATCAGCGATTCGAGGGCTGGCTGGTGATCAAGACTGTATAGGTCAAGACCATTGCATGCCGTAACCGTCAATGGTGCAGAAAATAAACGGATGCCTTGCGCAGCCGACAGGCAGCCCATGCTGCCGTTGAGATAAAGCGACATTTGATCGGATGACGTTAATTTGCCGTTTTGCCACAAGGGAAGACGCACGCCAGGTGGACTGATGATTGCGCCGAATTGACGTCCGGTCTGCATGGCATGCGTTGTTGTGTACGGTTGGCTGCGTAGTGTTAAAACAGCATCGTGATGGTCTGGTGAATGAGCAGATGTCAGTGATATGGGTGGGGAAAATACCATGGCAACGGCAGCGGGCCCTTGGTCAAAAGTGCCATGTTCCGTAAAGGGCGCAACACAACAACTGCCAAAGACCTGAATACATTGGCTCGTTCGCGATGCCGCAAGTATGGCAGGTTGCGGGTTGGATGCGTAATGGGGTGTCAGAAACAACAGAACGCCGGAGGCGTGAGAAATCGCCAGTTGTCTCATCGCGCTTTCAACCGCTTGTGTGGCCAAAACCGGGTCAGGGTGTGAGCCTGTAGCGTTGCCGGTTGCGACGATCAGCGGTTTTTGTCGGGCCACGTGCAAAGATCCATGATGATGCATGCGTTACAGTGCGGATTGCGCGCAGTACATGTGTAACGGCCATGCAAAATAAGCCAGTGGTGGGCGTGCTGCATGAATTCATGGGGTATGCAACGCATCAGTCCCTGCTCGACTTGCAAAGGGGTCTTGCCGACAGCCATGCCAGACCGATTTCCAACGCGAAAAATATGGGTGTCAACTGCCATGACGGGCTGATTGAACGCCACATTAAGTATGACATTGGCGGTTTTTCGGCCGACACCCGGCAATGCTTCCAGTTGTTCGCGCGTGTTGGGTACCTGACTATCATGTTGATCAATCAGTTTTTGGCATGTCGCGAGCAAATGGCGCGCTTTGCTCTTGTACAGTCCAATGGTGCGAATGTACTGTTCGATGCCTTGTAGCCCAAGGTTTAACATGGCTTCAGGCGTTGGGGCGGCCATAAACAGCGCTGGCGTTACACGGTTTACGCTTTTGTCGGTGGCTTGCGCGGACAACATCACCGCCACCAGTAACTCAAAATGCGAATGATAGATGAGTTCGGTGGCGGGGGTTGGGTTACCAGCCGCGAAGCGTTCGAAGGCGGCGCGGCAGCGTTGTTGCTTCACATTAACAGTGACGGAACCAACCTAGCTCCGGCTGGGCTTCGCGGGGTGCTTGTTTGGCTTCTTCTTCTAAATGGTGCAGAAAATGGTGGTGCTCGTCTTCCAGGTGGTGCAATTGTTCATCGGACAGCTTGGGCATCAGCGTACCTTTGATAAAGGCGCCCAAATCAACCAGGCAGGTGGTCCACTGTCCTTGGCGCAAATGGAAATCATGGTGGGAGTGACTGCCATACGGGAAGTGATTGAATTCAAATCCTTTGGATGCTGACAGATGTGGGTCGGCCAGTACTTGTTTTTTGGCCCAGTCATACCACCATTTGTAGTATTTTTCTTGTAGTTGCTGATTAAGTCCGTAGCGTTCATAAAACGCAAAAACACTGACTCGATTGGTGTTGCCGCTGAATGGAAAGTGCCCAGCCATGTCCTCGTCCTTTTTTAAGTGTGTTAAAGCTGTCATTTTAGCCTGAAATTTAGCAAGATAACAGCATTGGTGGCATTGATTGATTCTGTTTTCTTGCTGATTGGAGATCTCGGCCAGCAAGCCGGAAGGTGTGCCGAAGCTCGCCGTCAGCGCTTCGCTGGGCGCTTTGCCGAGTGACTAATCGGGGTTCGTATGTCAGGAAGTTACGCAATGTCAATGGAGTGTGTATAATTTTCGGTTCAGATTTCGTTTTGGCGGTTAAAACATGGGTGGGCAAACTCTTTACGATAAATTGTGGCAAGCGCATCTGGTTCATCAGGAAGCAGATGGGGCAGCGCTGCTGTACATTGACCGTCATTTGGTGCATGAAGTGACCAGTCCACAGGCTTTTGAAGGCTTGCGACTGGCGGGTCGAAAACCGTGGCGTACCGATGCGGCGATTGCCGTGCCGGATCATAATGTACCGACGCAACATCGAGCCCGTGGTATTGATGATCCGATTGCGCGATTGCAAGTAGAAACGCTGGATGCCAATTGTGCGGATTTCGGCATTCGGGAATTCGGAATGAACGATGTACGGCAGGGTATCGTGCATGTGATCGGCCCTGAACAAGGGCTTACTTTGCCTGGTATGACCGTGGTATGTGGCGATTCGCATACCTCCACGCATGGTGCATTCGGTGCATTGGCATTCGGGATTGGAACGTCTGAGGTGGAGCATGTGCTGGCCACACAGTGTCTGGTCTCACGCAAATCGAAAGCCATGCGCGTGTCTGTAGAAGGTGAATTAGGCTTGGGGGTGACGGCCAAGGATGTTGCACTGGCCATTATTGGCAAAATCGGCACGGCGGGCGGGACCGGATATGCGATTGAATTCGCCGGTTCGGCCATTCGCTCGTTGAGTATGGAAGGTCGCATGACCCTGTGCAACATGGCAATTGAAGCCGGCGCACGTGCAGGTATGGTTGCAGTGGATCAAGTAACGCTGGATTATGTGCGAGGTCGT
This sequence comes from Thiobacillus sp. UBA2487, assembly GCA_002341815.1. Taxonomy (GTDB): domain Bacteria; phylum Pseudomonadota; class Gammaproteobacteria; order Burkholderiales; family Sulfuriferulaceae; genus Sulfuriferula. The sequence continues at coordinate 30,879 of DDOT01000073.1, forward strand.
CCTTCGGCGCCGGTGGGTGATGTTTTGACGCAGGCGGAAGCATGGTGGCGTACCTTGGTCTCTGACCCGGATGCGCAATTTGACAAAGAGTTGGTGCTGGATGCAGCACACATTGTTCCGCAAGTGACATGGGGCACATCACCGGAAATGGTGGTGCCAATCACTGCTTGTGTGCCTGATCCGTCAGTCATGCGAGATCCGGTCAAGCAAACCGATAGTCAGCGCGCCTTGGCGTATATGGGTCTGCAACCCGGTACGCCGATCGATACGATTGCGGTTGACAAAGTGTTCATTGGGTCATGCACCAATTCACGTATTGAAGATTTACGTGCGGCTGCGGCGGTGATTCGTGGACGCCGCAAGGCGGATAGCGTTCGACAGGTGTTGGTGGTACCTGGTTCAGGGTTAGTGAAAGAGCAGGCTGAACGTGAAGGGTTGCATCGTCTGTTTATGGATGCCGGCTTTGAATGGCGGGAACCCGGTTGTTCGATGTGTCTGGCGATGAATGCCGATCGTCTGGAGCCTGGGGAACGTTGCGCATCGACCTCCAACCGTAATTTTGAAGGTCGACAAGGACAAGGTGGACGTACGCATCTGGTAAGTCCTGCCATGGCTGTCGCTGCAGCGCTTGCAGGGCATTTTGTTGATGTCCGGTTTTTTTGAAGAGGGACAACATGCGACATTGGAAATGGTGGGTGTTGGCCTGTTTGGTGTTGGCCGGTTGCAACACCGTTAAGGGTATGGGTAAAGATGTTCAACAGGCCGGAGCGGCCATACAGAGGGCAGCACAGTAAATTATGAAGCCGTTTACCTTACTGACCGGATTGGTAATGCCATTGGATCGTGCCAATGTAGATACCGATGCGATAATTCCCAAGCAGTTTCTCAAGTCAATCCGTCGAAGCGGATTCGGCCCTAATTTGTTTGATGAATGGCGTTATCTGGATCATGGCGAGCCTGGGCAAGATTGCAGTACACGTCCGATCAATCCTGATTTTGTTCTGAATCAACCCCGCTATCAGGGGGCGCAGATCTTGTTGGCGCGCGAAAATTTCGGTTGCGGTTCCAGTCGTGAGCATGCCCCGTGGGCGATAGAAGATTATGGTTTGCGTGCGATTGTCGCGCCAAGTTTTGCCGATATTTTTTATAACAACTGTTTTAAAAATGGTTTGTTGCCAGTGGTGCTGGATGGTGTGATCATCGACCGGTTGTTTAAGGCAGTGGATGCCACGCCAGGCTATCGGTTGACCATTGATCTCGAAGCGCAACGGGTAATCACACCGGACGGTGAGT
>DDOT01000073.1:32219-33585 GCA_002341815.1 Thiobacillus sp. UBA2487
TTGACCTTGCGGCATGTAGATGCCATTCGGGTGTATGAACAACGGCGCAGAGTAGAAGCGCCTTGGCTGTTTGAATAAATCGATCGCGGAACCGCAGAAAGAAAATGTGCCATGAGCATGAAAATCGCAGTACTGCCGGGTGATGGTATCGGTCCGGAAATTACCGCACAAGCGGTCAAGGTGTTGCAGGCTTTGTCAAACGCCGGCCTGCCTCTAGAAATGCAAGAGGCGCCGATTGGTGGTGCGGGCTATGATGTGGCAGGTGATCCGTTGCCTGATGCGACATTGCGTTTGGCGCGCGATGCGGATGCTGTTTTATTGGGCGCAGTGGGTGGGCCACAGTATGATGGATTGCCACGTCCGATGCGGCCCGAGCAAGGTTTGCTGCGTATTCGCAAAGCGCTTAACTTGTTTGCCAATTTGCGCCCGGCGCAAATGTATCCGGAATTGGTGGGAGCGTCCACCCTGCGACCTGACGTGGTGAACGGCCTGGATTTGATGATTGTGCGTGAACTGACCGGTGACGTTTATTTCGGTCAACCACGCGGCATTCATATCAATGAGCAAGGGGAACGCGAGGGTTTCAATACCATGCGTTATTCCGAATCCGAAGTGCGTCGGGTTGCCCATATCGCGTTCCAGATTGCCCGTAAGCGTCAGCGTCGTTTGTGTTCAGTGGAAAAATTTAATGTGCTCGAAACCAGCGAGTTGTGGCGCGAGGTGATGTTGGCAGTTGCTCAGGAATATCCTGATGTGCAACTGTCACACATGTACGTGGATAATGCGGCAATGCAATTGGTGCGTAATCCGCGTCAGTTTGATGTGATCGTGACCGGCAACCTGTTCGGCGACATTTTGTCGGATGAGGCATCCATGTTGACCGGTTCAATCGGGATGCTGGGGTCTGCATCACTGGATGCAAACAGTAAGGGCATGTACGAACCGATTCATGGCTCGGCGCCTGATATCGCCGGTCAGGACATCGCTAATCCGTTAGCCACCATCTTGTCGGCGGCCATGATGTTGCGTTACACCTTTGCACAAGATGCAATCGCAGAGCGCATAGAAGCGGCTGTTCGCAAGGTGATTGCCGATGGCATGCGAACAGCGGACATCTATACGGATGGCTGTACGCGTCTGGGTTGTGCCGCGATGGGTGATGCTGTGGTTGCTGCACTGTAAATGCAAGGGAGAAGTGGATGAAGGTTGGGTTGATTGGCTGGCGTGGCATGGTGGGTTCGGTGCTGATGCAGCGCATGCGTGAAGAAAACGATTTTCAATACGTTGAGCCGGTGTTTTTTAGCACGTCACAGGTGGGCGGAGCAGCCCCAGACGTAGGACCGGCAACGCCCCCTTTGCAAGACGC
>DDOT01000090.1 GCA_002341815.1 Thiobacillus sp. UBA2487
CAGCATTTTTACCGGGCAAACACCATATTTAAGCGGTACGGTGACCGGTTTTGTGGGGGGTGACACGTTGGCAACAGCCACTACGGGCATCACGGCATGGGCAACCCCGATAACCAGTTTTAATTACCCGGGGAATTATGCGGTGGATGGTGGCGGACTGGTTGCACAAAATTATCGCTTTGTTAACGCGTTGGGCAATGCGCAAGCATTGACGATTAAAGCGGGTGAATTGCCGGCTACCGTTAAAGAAGTTACCTTGCAAATAAGCGAAATGCCATTGGTGGCGGAAAATGGTAACCATGTGGAGGACATTACAATTTCTCCCACAATAGGGGGGGAATTGACGCCAACCCTGAACAATAAAGTTGTGACAGCAGTGCGCGACACCCATCTGAAAATTGGCGGAGGTGGTCCATCGCTCATGATTTTAAATGGCGGTATTAATCTGCCAAAGACCAGCGCTGAACAATAAATAATGGAAATCAACATGAAAAAAACATCTTTATTCAAAGCGTTGTCATTTGGCTTGTTGGTATGGGTTGTTAACGGGCAGGCAAGGGCAACTGAACCCGTCGTACCCGGAGCCGGGACCCTGTTGCAGGAGGTGACACCACCAATCAACCAACGCCCATCCGAGCAAACGGGTTTGCATGCACAGCCGGAAGCCAACACGATTTCGTCATCCTCCACCCAGTCCATTGCGGTGAAGCGGATTGAATTGACCGGCAATACGCTGTTTTCAACAGAAACGTTGCATGCGCTGGTGGCAGGGGCAGAAGGTAAAACGCTTACGCTAGCCGAGTTAAAACAGTATGCCAAACAGATAGATGCTTGGTACGCTGCGCACGACTACCCATATACACGCACCATCATACCGGCGCAAACCCTGCGCGATGGCACGTTGACCCTGCAGATTGTGGAAGCACGCTATTCGTCAACGGTGGTCGATAATCACAGTTTGGTTAAAACGCCCCTGTTGCTCGATACCTTGTCGCCGCTTAAACCAGGCGAAGCCATCAGCCAAACCAAGCTGGATCACATTTTATTATTGATGTCCGACATTCCCGGTCTGGTAATAGACGCCACCTTGTCACCGGGCAACACCACGGGTACGTCTGCGCTTGAGGTGCAGGCCAACCCAACACCTGCCTACAATGGATATGTACAACTGGATAATTATGGCAACCGATATACCGGCGATGTTCGACTAGGTGCCAATGCCAATTTTTTTAATCTGTTGCATCATGGTGACATGCTGAATGTCTACACATTAAGCAGCGGGTATGATATGGGATATGGTCGCGCCAGTTATGAAACATTGCTTGATGGAACGGGGACACGAATGGGCGCATCATATTCGGTGATGCGTTATATTTTGGGAGATCCGCTCAATGCGTTGAACGCGCATGGTACCGCCGATATTGCTAGTATTTGGGGCAAACATCCCTTAATACGCAGCAAAACCCTGAATCTGTATGCACAACTGCAATATGACCACGAACAACTCAACGATGATATCGATGCACAAAACATGCAGACCTCGCGCCATCTGGATAACTGGACATTGAGCTTGAGCGGTGATTTGCGCGACACGCTGTGGACTGGTGGGGTTAATACGTGGAGTGTGGCGGGCAAGTCGGGGCGCGTTAAATTTGATAACGCTGTGGCGCAAGCCAGCGATGCGGCCAGTGCAGATACGCAAGGTGGTTTTACAAAATGGAATGCCACATTTGCGCGCATACAAAATATCAGTGCGAGCAACAGCCTTTACCTGTCGATTTCCGGTCAACTGGCCGACAAGAATCTCGACCCGTCTGAAATGATGTTGGCAGGCGGGCCCTATTCAGTGCGGGCGTATCAAATGGGCGTATTGTCTGGTGACGAAGGTATGTTGTTTAGTGCTGAATGGCGGCATTGGCTAACCGAATTTGCACAAGGTCAAATGCAACTGGTGGGATTCTTTGATGACGAACATATCCTTATTAATCATAACATATGGGTGGCAGGCCAAAACAGCGCAACATTGAGCGGTGTAGGCGCCGGTGTGGATTGGACCAATCAAGACGCATGGACCGTGCGTGGTTACGTGGCAACCCCAACGGGTAGCACGCCGGCCTTATTGAATGATCGCAAATCGCTGGTGGGTTGGTTGCTGGTTAGCAAGGGTTTCTAGCCGCATATTGGGGTTTGAGGGCGGCGCTGGAACATACCGTCGCAGAAATAAAAACGGGCACGCCACTTGGGGTGCCCGTTTTTGTATCTGATTGGTGCGCCCGACTGGAGTCGAACCAGTGACCTTTGGCTTCGGAAACCAACACTCTATCCATCTGAGCTACGGGCGCATGAAGATGTACAGGATATCGAATTTACGTGATTTCGTCCAGCTCATATCGTGAACACCCGACAAACGGGGCTTTTGAAAATGATTTTTTAGGGTTATAATTGCGAAGTTAATCGGAATTTCCACTTTATATAACAAGGGTGCAACGATGAGCGATAATCATGCCAAGATGGGAAAGACAACACCAGCCCAATTTTTGACTGCCGTCCTGGGCGGTCTGTTTCCGCCTCTGCTGACGATTATTCTGATCGCCATCATGGTCATAAATATTCAAAAGAGCCATGATTCGGCTGAACCAGAGTCCAATGATCCCGCTTCGGTTGAAGCCCGGATCAAGCCGGTTGGCGAGTTGAAGATAGTAGATGCCAGTGCAGTGCATGTAGACATGACCGGCGAGCAAGTGTTCAATGCCGTGTGTACGGCTTGCCACACACCCGGCGCATTGGGTGCACCTATGTTTGGCAACAAGGCAGCGTGGGCACCACGTATCGCGAAAGGCTACGATACGCTGATTGATCATGCGCTGCATGGCTTCAACCAAATGCCTGCCCGTGGCGGTAACCCTGATCTGACCGATCTGGAAGTCAAGCGTGCCATTGCTTACATGGCCAATGCTGCTGGTGCACACTTTGTTCCGCCTGAACCTGCTGCTGCGCCTGCTCCTGCCGCACCTGCTGCTGGTGCCGCCCCCGCTGCTGGTGCGATGGCCGCTACCCCTGCACCTACGGATGCTGCTAAAAAGTAACGTCAATCAGTAAGTCGCTGGCTGATCATTCGCCAACGACTTACTGCCAATCGGGCATTGTCGCCCGATTTTTCATGAATTCGCCTGAACGATTCTTGCGTGTTTAGCGCCACCAACGGCAAGACAACCTGATAGAATGGAATGCGGTTGAACCACAAACCGTAATCACAGGAGACTGCCATGCCCAAGATGGAACAAATCGAACTGGCCGCACACCGCAACCAAATTATCGCCGATGTGAATGCGCTGGTAGATAAATACCGCGCCATTTTTGATTGGGATATCCCTGAAATCGATCAACGCACAGCCGACCGACTGATCGTGCAAGAAATCAGTCTTGCGCTCGATCATATCCAGCAGCAATTGCTCGATTAATCCATCAGACTCATCAGGCTGTTATCGCAGTATCACCAGCAGGCTGTATCGGTATCATCGATCGAGGCATACCTGCGTCTGCCGTTTGCTATGCAGGCTGTTTATTTGTGAGAAAAAATGAATCCAATCAAACCTTCGGCTGCCGGCTCTGTGATCATGCTTGGAGGCAGCGGCTTTGTCGGAGTTACAAACGAAAACTAATAAAATAAAATTTGGCAGAGTGTGGTTTGTGTTTACGGATTGCAGGCTTTGTAACCGCACATATCAAACACTTA
>DDOT01000084.1 GCA_002341815.1 Thiobacillus sp. UBA2487
GGCATGGGCGGCCTGCCAATGGCTTACGAAATGAAAGAAGCCGCGCGCAAAGAAGACACCATCACCGTCATTTCCAACCACGAATACTTCCAGTTTACCCCATCCAACCCGTGGGCTGCCGTCAAATGGCGGGATCGGGATGACATCACGTTTCCACTTTCGCCCTATTTAGAAAAAAAAGGGATTCGCTTTATCGGTCATGCCGCCAAACGCCTGCATCCCGAGCAAAATCGCATAGAACTGGCGAATGGCGATCACATCGACTATGACTATCTGGTCATTGCCACCGGTCCCAAATTGGCATTTGATGAAGTGCCGGGTCTGGGCCCACAGGCACATACCCATTCGATTTGCCATATCGATCATGCCGAAAAATCAGCCAGTGAATGGGAAGGCTTTTGTACCAACCCCGGCCCTATCGTGGTGGGTGCCGTACAGGGCGCATCGTGCTACGGACCAGCCTATGAATATGCCATGATCATGGATACCGATTTACGCCGCCGTAAAATCCGCAACAAAGTTCCAATGACCTTTGTAACGGCAGAACCCTATATTGGCCATTTGGGTCTGGGCGGTGTAGGTGATTCAAAAGGCATGATGGAATCCATCATGCGCGATCGGCATATCAAATGGATTTGCAATGCCAAGGTGACCAAGGTTGAAGCCGGTAAAATGTTTGTCACCGAGGTCAACCATGATGGCAGTGTACACAAAGAACATGAACTACCGTTCAACTATTCCATGATGTTGCCTGCATTCAAAGGCATAGACGCGGTATTCGGCATCGAAGGCCTCACCAACCCGCGCGGCTTTATCGTGGTTGACCCTTATCAACGTAACCCAAAATTCAAAAACATTTTTTCAGTCGGCGTTTGTGTCGCCATTCCACCCGTGGAAACCACTCCCGTTCCAACCGGCACACCCAAAACCGGCTACATGATCGAATCCATGGTTACGGCGACTGCCTTGAATATTCGCGCCCTGCTGGATGGACATGAACCTGCCGAAAAAGCCACGTGGAACGCCATTTGTCTGGCCGATTTCGGCGATACGGGCGCCGCTTTCGTGGCATTGCCGCAAATTCCCCCTCGCAATACCAACTGGTTCAAAGAAGGCAAATGGGTACACTTGGCCAAAGTAGCGTTTGAAAAGTACTTTATTCGCAAGATGAAGAAAGGCTCAACCGACCCCATGTACGAAAAATTCGTCCTCAACACCATGGGCATCAAGCGCCTGAAATAGTGTCCTGTCAACCGGCATTGCCGGTTTTCTCCAAACGCCTGTCGGCTACGCGCCAGCTGGCAGGCGTTCTTTTTATTCCACCGGCAACGCCAATGCCTTGTTCAAGGCCACCCAATCAATCGCAGCTTGCGTGGCTGCCTGCTGTTCAGCCAATTGCGTTTGAACCAGCGCCCACTGACTGGTCAGTCGATCTTGACGCGTGGTTTCACCCGAGGCAAAAGATCGCGCAGCGTGATCATCGGCGCGTTGGGCTGCTTGTAATGCGGCTTGCTCGCGCTGATGTGTATCCAGCGCGTGCTGATAATCCGATAAAGCGCGTTCTGCATCCGCCAGCGCCCCTAACACGGCTGCCACATATGCATGCGCGGCTTCTTGTTGTTGGGCCTTGGCCGCATGTACTTGCGCCTGAATTCGTCCGCCATCCAGAATGCGCCAACTGATAAAAGGAAACACACTACCGGTTTGACTGGGCATGGTGAACCAGTTACCCGGCTCCAGCGATTGGAAGCCGGCACTGGCATTGATGGTAAGTTGTGGAAACCATGCGGATTTGGCCACCCCGATATTGGCAGTTGCCGCTGCCAGTTTGCGTTCGGCCACCCGTACATCCGGTCTACGCCGCAGTACATCAGCGCGTTGCCCCACCGGAACAGGTTCCAGCGCAGGGAACTGTCCAAGGTTATCCAACAAAGCCAATCCTTGTTCGGGTGGGCGTCCGGTCAAAATACCAACCGAAAACGCCAGCGCCCGCAGGCTGGCGGTAAGCGCAGGCAACTGCGCCGATACGTTGTCCGTGGCCAGCACCGCCTGATCCAAAGCACTTTGCGGCATATCGCCTGCTTTAACCCGAGCAGCTACCGCATCTTCGTTTTGCTGATACAACGCCAATTGCTGTTGCATCGACTGCAACTCACGCTGCTCACCGCGCAGTGCCACATAATCACGCACCAATTCAGCGATCAAACTCATGCGCAAATCTTGGGTAGTGGCAATAGCCGCCTGCTGCTGGGCTTGTGCCGACTGCATGGTGCGACGTTTTCCACCAAACAAATCCGCATCCCAACTGGCATCGAATTCAACATCCCGGATGGTTTCGTCTCGTGGGATAAACGGGATTTTGGCTAACGGCAACGGTCCGTTTTCACTTTGCCGCAACACATCAACCCCGCCGCCCAGACTGGCTTGTGGCATCAATTGGGCAAACGCGGCATCGCGCGCCGCGCGCGCCTCAACAATACGCGACTGACTGGCCTGTATATCCGGGTTTTTTTCCAGCGCCAACTGCACCAGTTGATTCAGCACAGGATCATGCAAATCTTGCCACCATGGTGTTGAATGGATAGCCGCAGTATCGACAGGCGCTGACCAACCCTTGCCTTGATCGAGGTCAGGTGCATGATAATCGGGTCCGACGGTACAGCCCGCCAACAATACCAGAACCAAACAACTGGCTGCGCCCATTATTCCGATGTGTCGTGTCATTTTTCTTGCCTCACTGCAAACGTCCTCGCACAAATAGTGTTGCAACCGTCAGTGTCACCAATGCAATCACTATCATGGGCCAGTCACTGTTCCATAAAACGCCCGCCGGCAAATTTTTATGAAAGCTTCCTTCCAGCACCACCAGGTAATAGCGTAGCGGAATCGCCAGAGACAGCCACTGTAAGAACGTCGGCATATTCTCCACTGGTGTGGCAAAACCGGACATCAGCACACTGGGCACCACGAAAGAAAACGTACCTAACATGGCTTGCTGCTGGGTTTGCGAAACGGCCGAAATCATCAAACCAAAACCAACCACTGACAGGATATAAATCACCAAACTCAGCAACAAGCCCAATACCGAACCACTGAACGGCACACCAAACAGGACGATGGCCACGGCGGTCATCACCCCACCCAATACCAGGCCCACTACCAAGGCCGGAACAATTTTGGCAGCGATGATTTGCAAAGCGCCGGCTGGCGACACCAGCAATTGATCGAATGTCCCCAATTCACGTTCTCGGGCAATGGACAAAGCTGTCAACAACATGGTCACAAAGGTCACCAAGATGCCGCCCACCCCCGGCACCACAAACCAGCGATAAATCAGGTTAGGGTTAAACCAATGTCTCACCGGAGCGATGTCGTCAATCGATGCACCCGATCCATTTTCGGTATCGTATTGCGCCAACATAGATTGCAAATAGCCCAACAAAATACCCCCCGCATTGGCGCGTCGGCCATCCAATATCAATTGAATGGCCACAGGGCGCCCCGCTGCCACATTGCGCGATGCATCGGATGGGATCACCATGACCGCCAAGTCCTGACGCAAGTTTATGGCTTGCCGCATGGCCTGCTCACTGTGCAAATCCTGAATATGATCAACAAATTTGGCATGCGCCACACGTTCGACCCATGTCCGTGCCCAGATGCCATTATCCTGATTCCAAACGGCTAGTCGCACATGCGACAATTCCAGCGTAGCCGCGAAAGAAAACACCAGCAATTGCATGACCGGCGCACCCAGCAATACAAAACGGGTGCGCGGATCACGCAAAACCGACAGCAGTTCTTTAATAATCAATGCACGCAATACCGAGGAAAACATGGTTACTCCAGATTTTTGTGCAAACGACGCTTGGCCAACATAAACAACACAATACCCAGCCCCAACATCGCCAACATATTGGGTATCAGCAAGGCCCAGGTATCTCCCACCAAAAACAGGGTCTGCAAATTGGTGACAAAATAGCGAGCGGGCACGATATGCGTCAACAGACGCACCGGCCATGGCATCGAGTCAATTTCAAACAAAAACCCCGACAACATGAATGCCGGCAAATAGCCGGACAACAGGGCCGCTTGGGCCGCCACAAACTGATTTTTACTCAAGATGGAAATCAAGAGACCTTGTCCAAGTGCCGGTACCAAGAAACTGGCTGTCACCAACATTAATGCCCACCATGAACCACGCAAAGGGACATCAAATACCGTCACGGACAACAGCGTTGCAATCAACATCGCCAACAAGCCAAGAAAGAAATAGGGCAACAACTTGCCGGCCAATATCTCTACCACCGAAACCGGTGTAGCCATCAGGGCTTCCATGGTGCCGCGCTCCCACTCGCGCGCCACCAATAGCGCACTAAGCAACGTGCCAATGATGGTCATGACAATCGCCAAACCGCCCGGCACTAAAAATCGTCGACTTTCCACGTCGGGGTTGAACCAGAAGCGCGGCGCAATCACCGGCGCGACACCGGTATTTTGGGATGCCAACCAATCACCCACCACACCTTGTGCATAGGTGGCCACAAAGGTGGCGGTATTGGGTTGCGACCCATCGGTGATGATCTGCACCACACCGTCCGCACTGCCGGTTTGCAAGCGCCGTTCA
>DDOT01000111.1:0-195 GCA_002341815.1 Thiobacillus sp. UBA2487
GCCCAGCAGCAAACCAATACCCAATACGGAACCAACCGGCAAAATGCAGAAGCCACCCTGAATATGGCAAGCGGCGCCATGTCCAGCATGGTGACAACGCTGCAAAGCATCAATTCATTAGTGATCAGTGCGGGTAATCCAGGCTTGCAACCCGCTGATCGTGCCAATATTGCCACGCAGGTTCAAACCGATTAC
>DDOT01000111.1:264-835 GCA_002341815.1 Thiobacillus sp. UBA2487
AGGTTATCAAAATACCAGCCCTCCATTTGTTTCTACCACCAATCCGGCCACGGGTGCCACTGTGGTGCAATACACCGGTGATCAAGGGCAGGTGATGGCGCAAGTGGGACCCAACCAGCAAGTGGCAACCAGCGTGCCAGGGCAGTCATTGTTGCAACCACAAGGACAGGGAAGCAATAGCGATATTTTTAATACGCTGAATAATCTGGTGGCATTACTGAAAAACAATACCCTCACCGGGGCACAAGTAACCGCAGGATTGTCCACCGCATCCAACGGTGTCAGCCAAACGCTGAATCAAGTGATTACCGCTAACAGTCGAGTTGGCAGCACGCTCAGTCAATTGTCGCAATTGGATACCAATGGCAATAGTCTGGATTTGCAGTACAGCCAAAATCTGTCTAATTTACAGAACCTGGATTACGCCAAGGCCATTACCCAACTGACAGAACAAACCACAACCCTGCAAGCAGCGCAAGAATCCTTTGTCAAAATTGCAAATTTGTCGCTTTTTAATTATATAAACTGATAACATGCAGTGCACGCACTAACCCGATCTTTTCATGAATTC
>DDOT01000111.1:907-5373 GCA_002341815.1 Thiobacillus sp. UBA2487
TTGAATAAAATTTCAATAGGGAGCGCGAGTGATGGCGCGCGGTAATTGATGAAAAGATCAGGTTAAGTGGATTGATCGATGCAATCCGTACGGAATAATGCAAGCAGTTATATAGCCAAAGCGAGATTTTTGGTACGCATGGTGTGCGCATTCGGGTTTTAAGCAGTTCGTTTAAGGGGTGTTGGATGGACGATGACTTGAGTCAGTTCTATCAGGTTTTTTTTGATGAAGCGGCTGAGTTGCTGGCAGAAAAAGAAAGGTTGCTGCTCGGTATCGATATTACCAATCCGTCTTCCGAAGAGTTGAATGCCATCTTTCGCACGGCGCATTCGATTAAGGGAGGCGCTGCGACCTTCGGGTTTGACGACATCACCAAGTTTACCCATGTGCTGGAATCGCTGCTTGACAAAATTCGTCGCGGTGAAATGCCGCTGACGGCTGAGCATGTGGATACATTTTTGGCGGCCAAGGATGTGTTGGCCATGTTGCTGGATGGTCATCGGGTTGGTAGTGCGGTTGATCAGGAGCAGGTTGATGAGGTCAGCCGTCGTTTACATGCGTTGGCCGATGGTGCAGTGGGTGAGCGCATTTTATCCGTTAAGCCCGCAACACCACCCGTGGTTGAGGTTGCGCCCGTTGCACAAGCATTGGTACCTGCCGGTGTGTTGCGACTTATTCGTATTGAAATGCCGGAGACCCCCGAAAAAGACCTTGTCAGCCTGGCAGCCGAATTGGGTCTTTTGGGCGAGGTTGATACCGCACGCTTGCCGGATAATCGGGTGGTGTTTACCTTACAAACCGACCAAACGTTGGCTGATGTCACCGCTGTCTGTTCATTTGTGGTTGATGAGGGCAAATTAAAACTCTCCGAGTCGATCGTTGAAAAGCCATCTCAAGCGATTGGTTCCGACTTGGGTGATCGTCAGGAAGCCGCTGCTCCTGCGGTTTCGCAACCGATTGAAGAAAAACCCGCCGTGAAGGGAACGGCAGATGGCGATATTGAGAAGCGGTCGACGAAACGGGATACACCAGCGCCTGTCAGTCATGAATCCAGCTCGATTCGCGTAAATATCGAAAAGGTTGATCTGCTGATTAATCTGGTTGGTGAGTTGGTGATTACGCAAGCCATGATTGCGCAACGCGGTGCTGATCTTGACCCGGTGCATCATGAAGCCCTGATGAATAATTTTGCGCAATTAGCACGCAACACGCGTGATTTGCAAGAGTCGGTGATGTCGATCCGCATGATCCAGATGGATTATGTGTTTTCACGCTTTCCGCGCATGGTGCGTGAGTTGGCCAGCAAATTGGGTAAAAAAATTGATTTCATTACCCAAGGTGCGTCTACCGAGTTGGACAAGGGGTTGATTGAGCGAATTGTGGATCCGTTAACTCACTTGGTGCGTAACAGTATCGATCACGGTATTGAATTGCCAGAGAAGCGGCGCGAAGCGGGCAAGCCGGAGGCCGGACGTCTGATTCTTGCGGCGTCCCATCAAGGCGGTAATATCGTCATTGAAGTAAGCGATGACGGGGCAGGACTCAACCGTGAGCGCATCTTGAAAAAAGCCCAACAAAACGGCTTATCGGTATCCGAGAGCATGACCGATGAAGAGGTGTGGCAACTGATTTTTATGCCGGGCTTTTCTACCGCTGATGTCATCACCGATGTATCCGGTCGCGGGGTTGGCATGGATGTGGTGCGGCGCAACATCGCAGATATGGGTGGCAGTGTCGAGATTCGGTCGGTTGCAGGTTCGGGATCAACCATCCGGATTGCAGTCCCGTTAACTCTGGCGATTCTGGATGGTATGTCCGTTAAAGTGGGGCATGAAATTTATATTGTTCCGCTCGCTTATGTGGTCGAATCGTTGCAGCCCATGGCCGGCGATTTGAAAGAGGTGGCAGGGCAAGGGCGATTGATCAAGGTGCGGGACGAGTATTTGCCGCTGGTTTATTTGTATGAACGATTTGATATCGAACCTCACTTTTCATCGCCAACCGAAAGCATCGTATTGGTGCTGGGCGTAGATGACAAGAAATTTGCATTGCTGGTGGATACCCTGGTTGGACAACAGCAGGTGGTGGTAAAGAATCTGGAAACCAATTTCCGCAAGGTGCCGGGTATTTCGGGGGCTACTATTTTGGGTGATGGCGGGGTGTCTCTGATTTTGGATATATCGGCTTTGATGAAAGGCGCAGTTTGACATGATGGCTTTTGTCAGGGTGAGAGCGGGAGATTAAAAACAGATGGAAGACGGGTTAAACAACAGGGTCGGCATTGATACAAAAGAGTTTCTGGCGTTTACGCTGGGGGCAGAAGAATATGGCATTGATATCCTGCGTGTGCAGGAAATTCGCGGCTACGAACCGCCCACCCGCATCGCCAATGTGCAAAACTTTATCAAAGGCGTCATCAACCTGCGCGGACTGATTGTCCCTGTGGTGGATTTGCGTTTGAAATTCAACCTGGGTCAAGCGGATTATACTGAGCTGACGGTGGTAATTATTTTGAACATCATGGGGCGTGTCATGGGAGTGGTGGTGGATAGTGTTTCTGACGTCACAACGTTAACCCCGGAACAAATCAAGCCGGCACCAGCAGTAACCAGCAGTTTGGATACGGATTATTTATTGGGGTTGGGTACGATCGATGATCGGATGCTGATTTTGGTGGATATTGATAAGCTCATGACCAGCCCTGACATGGGTCTCATCGACGGCGTGGGTTTTGGCGCATAGCACATCAGGAGAAAAAAGATGTTCGGTAACATGACAATTAAAATGCGTATGATGGCTACCATGTCGGTATTGACAGGCTTGCTGTTGGTGCTGGGCTCGTTTGGTCTGTATGTTGGCAATCACAGCGTGTCGGTGTTGGAAAGCAGTGTGTTGCATGATAAAACGGCAGAAAACAGTGTGGTCAGAATCAAGTTGCGCATGGAAATGGCCCATGCCCAGTTGTTGGGTGCATTGGAACATAATCCTGATCTGACTATTGCAAAGTTGCACGATCACCCGGTCAGCAAACATCTGGATGCGATTGCCACCCAGATGAGTATGCTGGATGGGTATTTGGCAGATTATCAAAAAAATCAGTCGAGTGATCCCGAAGAGCGTCGTCTGTTTGAGGCATGGAAAACCGATACCCATGATTTTGCTGAGGCGGACGTGAAGCAGGCGGTCGCTTTGATCAATCAAGGCAATTGGGATGGCGCTTCAGCGTACGCCATTACCCAGATCAATCAACTCTATACGTTGGGCGATAAAGACTCGTTGGCGCTGACTGATTATCTGGATGGTCGGGAAAAAACCAATCAGAAATCAGTAGATGCCAATATGGCATTCATGAACTATCTGATGATCGGATTGATGCTACTGGCGATTGCCTTGGCCACCTTGCTGACAAGAAGCATGGTTAACGGCATTACCCGTGCATTGCACCAAGCGGTTGAGCTGGCGCGTCGGGTGGCCGCAGGCGATTTGACCGTGCAATCGCAAGCAACTGCCCAAGATGAAATTGGCGATTTGCAACGCGCGTTGCACGACATGACGCAAAGTTTAACCACCATCGTGGCTGAAGTCCGCATGGGCACGGAAAGCATTGCCTCCTCGTCGGCGGAAATTGCCAGCGGCAACCTTGATTTGTCCAATCGCACCGAAGGTCAGGCTGGTTCGCTGGAAGAAACCGCCTCGGCCATGGAACAGTTGACCGCCACCGTGCGGCAGAATGCCGACAATGCCCGCCAAGCCAATGAATTGGCCAATTCGGCATCAGGTGTGGCTGTACGCGGGGGGGCTGTGGTCGCAGAAGTGGTGCAGACGATGGGTGCCATCAATGATTCCGCGCGCAAGATTGCCGATATTATTGGTGTGATTGACGGAATCGCGTTTCAAACCAATATTTTGGCCTTGAATGCGGCCGTTGAAGCCGCGCGTGCGGGTGAGCAAGGTCGTGGATTTGCGGTGGTGGCCTCTGAAGTGCGTAATTTGGCGCAACGGAGTGCCAATGCGGCAAAAGAAATCAAGGCGTTGATTGATGACTCGGTAACAAAAGCCGATGCCGGTAATCGTCAAGCGGCACAAGCCGGTGCCACCATGGGCGAAGTGGTGACCAGCATTCAAAGTGTGGCGCGGATTATTGCTGATATTACCACGGCCAGTCGTGAGCAAAGTATTGGCATAGAGCAGGTTAATCGTGCCATTGGTCAGATGGATGAAACCACCCAACAGAATGCCGCCTTGGTTGAACAAGCGGCCGCTGCAGCCAAATCGTTACAGGACCAAGCGCGTCATCTGGAAGAATTGGTATTGCGTTTCAAATTGTCTGGACAGGTATCAACCCAACGTACGACACGCGTGGTTGGTGCATCGCCATCTGCCAACAAGCTTGGCCGTGCACCGGTAGCGACAGCCAGTAAAGCGGCCTTGTCCAAGCCGATGGGTGTGCGTTCAACAGCACCAGC
>DDOT01000064.1 GCA_002341815.1 Thiobacillus sp. UBA2487
GCCCAAGCGGGCAGCACCAGCGATAGTCAGGTAAATTACATTTCGGCATCGAGCAGTACGCAACCTGGCGCTTACGCTGTGAATGTCACACAAATGGCAACCCAAGCCGTTGCGACGGGTAATACGGCACTGACCAGCAGTACCGCTATTACAGCAGGATCCAATGATACCATCAATGTGGTGCTGGATGGCATGGCGGCTACGTTGACATTGAATCCCGGCACCTATACGCCAAGTCAGTTGGCAACACAAATTCAAAATCAAATCAATGGTAATTCCACATTTAGTGCAGCGGGTTCATCCGTGAACGCGACGGTTAATGCCGCTGGTGATTTGGTGTTAACCTCGTCTCGTTACGGTTCCGCCTCTAGTGTAAATATCACGGGGGGTAATGGACAATCCACGCTGGGTTTCAGCAACGCAACGGCCGTAGCCGGACAGGATGTCGCTGGTTCGATTAATGGTGTAACTGCAATGGGGTCCGGTCAGAATTTGATCGGTGCGTTTGGTGACCCATCTTCCGGATTGACGGTGGCAATCACGGGGGGCAGTACCGGTTCGCGGGGTACCGTCAACTATTCGGAAGGTTACGCTTATCAGATGAGTAACTTTATGAGCAGTACGTTATCGTCTTCGGGTGCCATTCAGGCAGCAACCAACTATCTGAATACCATGCTGACCAATAATCAAAATGAGCAGACCACGTTAAATCAACAACTTGCACTCACAAAAGCGCGATACATGCAACAATTTACCAATTTGGATTCGTTGATCAGCAGCATGAATGCAACAAGTACCTATTTGACCCAGCAATTTAGCAAAACCAGTTCGTAAGGGAAATGATATGTTTGGTAATGCTCGCTCTGGCGCACAAGCTTATGCCAATATCGGGATGGAAACCGGCGTTTTTGCCGCGTCCCCCCACAAGTTGATTCTTATGTTATTCGATGGCGCGAAATTGGCTTTGAATAATGCGATTATGTATCAACGTAATCATCAGATCGCAGATCGCGGTCGGTCGATTACACATGCCATTCGTATTATCAGCGAAGGGTTACGCGCCAGTCTTAATAAAAATGCCGGTGGTGAATTAGCGAACAATCTGGATGGATTATACGGTTACATGTGTTCACGTTTGCTGCTGGCAAGCGGAAGCAATGATGAAGAAAAAATTGTTGAGGTGCTTGATTTGCTGGATACGATTCGCAGTGCTTGGGTAGAAATTGGCGATACGAACAAACCCGTGATGGCGATTCCAGAGGTTGACGAGTCCCATGAGAAAAAAGTTGCTGCATCGGGCTAGATATGTGCAGGAGAATTCCATGATGAATGCTGAAGATGTGATTATGGCGTATGAAGATGTGGCTCGCATGTCCGCTGAAATGCTGGCTGCTGCACGTACGTCACGCTGGGATGATCTGGTCCTGTTGGAAAAACATTGTGCCAATCGGGTGGCAGCATTGCGTGATAACGAAGAGACTATACGTTTGCCTGCGGATTTGCGTTCGCGCAAGCTGCACATGTTGCAACAGATTTTAGCCGATGATCGAGAAATTCGCGATTTGACAGAGCCGTGGATGCGTCAGTTATCACAAATCATGAGTTCGATTACCGAACGCAATCTATCGGCGGCTTACGGTGCCGTTCAGGCTGTCTGATGGCGCATGGCTACCCTCCCCCAGCGACCTGACATCGCTGGTTAAACCCGTTGCGGTCACGGTTAATACCGCCGCCGCAACCAGTCAACAAGAACTGTCTTTTCGTTTGAGCCAACTTGAACTTGGCCAACAAGTGACCGGCCAAGTACAAGGCAAAGTGAGCGATGGCAATTATCTGGTGAATGTCAACGGCACGCTCGCCGAGTTGAATTTGCCTGTGTCAACCCAGGTTGGCGATCATGTGGCGTTAACATTGCTGGATAATATCCCAAGACCGGTATTTTTGCTAAACGGTACGGCGGACAATTCCGGTCCTGCCAGTAGCGTGATGACCCTGAGCCAAACCGGGCGCATGATCAGTCGCTTGTTATCGGGCAATACTGCACAGGGCACGACGTTTGTTACCAGTCAACAGCCTGTATTTGCACAATTCCCCGCCAATGTGACGACCTTGGCGCTCGGCCTGCAGCAAAGCTTGCTGCAATCCGGCGTGTTTTATGAATCCCACCTCAATGCCTGGCAACAAGGTCAGTTACCATTGGATCGATTGCAACAAGAACCGCAGGCGCAATTAGGCCAACAACTGCTGTCAACAATCGCTGGAAACACTGGAGCGACAAGTACTCAGTCAGCGCCGCCACCTGTTATGAATAATAGTCAGATCACTAGCTCTGATACGGCCACGCCATCAACCCCCAACAGTACTGCTGCACAATCAATATCACCGAGCGCATCAAATGTGCTGCAAAACATAGTACAAAATCAATTGCAAGTGCTTGAACAAAATCGGTATGCTTGGCAAGGCATGATGTGGCCAGGCCAAATGATTGAATGGGAAGTGAGTAAGCAGTCGCAACAGCAATCGCATACCGCACCGGATGAAAAACCGGTATGGAAAAGCCGTGTACGCCTGCAAATGCCACTATTGGGTGATGTATCTGCCGAATTGCGGTTGAGTGATGGGAGACTACAGATTCAATTGCAGGTTGCGACGAACGATAGTGCGGAAACCTTGAAGCGTGCTCAACCACAATTGCTTCAACAGATGGCGGCTGCCGGTTTGCCGGTGGATAGTATCTTGATTCAACAGCATGATTCGTCCGCCCCTGTTGTCGGGTAATTGGTATGGATAACAAGCCCGGACAATATGCGGTTGCACTGGCTTACCAAGCGGGTGATGGTGCCCCGCAAGTGATTGCCAAAGGGCGTGGTTTGATTGCAGAAGAGATCATTGCGCGCGCTAAAGAACATGGCGTATTTGTCCACGAATCGCCAGAATTGGTTTCCTTGCTCATGCAGGTGGATCTGGACAGGCAAATTCCGCCGGAATTATATCGCGCCGTGGCAGAATTGCTGGCTTGGGTGTACCGAATTGAAAATGGTCAGACACAAGATGCCTAGTTCTAGGCTATAATTTGGCGCATAGAATTCTTCACGGATGTGATGCATGGCCTCGTCTGCTTTTGAGTACGGAACTGAAAACCAAAGCCCTTTTCAAGTTACTTCTCGTCGAGAAATAGTTTCGTTGCTAAACGGCATATCCGACCGTAACGAGATGGTTACCTTGGTGTATCAAGGTGGGACAGAAATAATGTTGACTCGCATAATCGCGGTTGATGACAAAAAAAATCGCGTTTATCTTGACTGCTCTCAAAATGCCGTGATGAACGATGTTGTCGTGCATAGTACCGATATTGTAATCGAAACATCGCTTGATAAGGTCAGGGTTTTTTTTAATGCGCAACACGTTAATGCCTGCGACTACATCAGTGAACCTGCATTGTGCATAGATATTCCGGTCAGCATTGTTCGTTTGCAGCGACGGGAATTTTTTCGTGTGAATATTCCGCTGGATCGCTTGATAGACTGTAACCTGCCTCTGGACGGTGGTATCTATCATCTTGAACTGGTTGATATCAGTTGCGGCGGCGTTGCCATGATGGACGATCGACATTTGCTCAGCACTGCACCAGGCGAAACATACAAAAAATGCAGTATTGATCTTGGTGATCATGGACAGGTTGAAACCGGTCTGGTTGTGCGTAATTTTCAGGATATTAGCTTTCCTAACGGAAAAAGCAACCGTCGTTTAGGTTGTCAGTTTATTGATACACCTCCCAGCATGATGACCATTGTGCAACGCTACATTATGCACTTAGAGCGTGAACGCAATGCCCGTCTGTCGGCTATGAAATAATTCAGCTTGTGACTGTATCACCTAAAAAAACCTCATTAACGGTATTGCAATTATTGCCGGCCTTGCACGCAGGTGGTGTAGAACGCGGTACGCTGGAAATCAGTCGTTTTCTGGTAAAAAACAACCATCAATCGCTGGTGATGTCAGCAGGCGGTCGCATGGTTGATCAACTGCTGGCTGAGGGTGGCTTGCATTACGACTGGCCGGTGGGCAAAAAATCGTTGTTCTCTTTGCGATGGATTCCCCTGTTGCGTCGTTTCTTCATTGAGCACCAAGTGGATATCATTCATGTGCGTTCACGTGTGCCGGCGTGGCTGGCATGGCTGGCATGGCGCAGCATGAATCCGGCTACCCGCCCGCGGTTTGTTACGACCGCGCATGGCTTGTACAGTGTCAGCCAGTGGAGTGCCATAATGACCCGTGGCGAACGGGTGATTGCAGTTTCCAACACAGTCAGTGATTACTTGCGCGCAAATTATCAATTTGATGCAAACAAGATTCGCGTCATTCATCGGGGTGTTGATCCCGATGAATTCCCTTACGGTTATCAACCCGGTCAACAATGGTTGCAACACTGGTATGAGCAATATCCCGTTTTGCAGGGGAAATCGGTTTTGGTGCTGCCCGCCCGCTTGACTCGTTGGAAGGGACAATTGATATTTGTTCGCCTCATTGATCAACTGCGTCAACGAGGTCTTGACGTGTATGGCCTGATTGTCGGAGAAGCAGATGCCCGCAAAAAACATTATGAGCGAGAAGTCCGTAGCCTGATCAATGCGCTGCGTTTGCATCGCCACATTGTGCTTGCCGGTCATCGTAGCGACTTGCGCAATGTGTTGTCTGTATCAACGGTGGTATTGTCGTTATCCAGCCAGCCAGAAGCCTTTGGTCGCACCATCCCCGAAGCGTTATCGTTAGGGAAGCCGGCAGCCGGCTTCGCACATGGCGGTGTGGGTGAGGTGTTGCAACAATGGTACCCTGCCGGTAAAGTAACCCCAAATGATGAAAATCACCTGCTTGAGGTGGTCACCCAATTATTACGCAGCCCGCCACCAGTTCCTCAACAGCCCGAATTCACCTTGCAGCACATGCAACAAGCTACGTTGGATGTTTATCGCGAGTTGGTGCCGTGAG
>DDOT01000186.1 GCA_002341815.1 Thiobacillus sp. UBA2487
TTCGCGCATGGTCAGCGCCCAGATCACGCGGCGCTGGATGCGCAGTTGTTGCCAGAAGGTGGGGTTGGCGTTAACGGTCATAGTGTTCTTTTACCCCGCCGATGACAATGGTGAGCACGCCCCACAAAATCAGCCCCAGCAGGAAGGTGGCCAGGATGCTGCGTGCGCGACGGGGTTCCATGGCGCGGTCGGGCAGGCTGGGTTGGGCGATGCGTTCCAGATACAGTTGTTTGCGTTCGGCTTCTACGCGGGCTTGTTCCAGGGTGGCCATGGTGCTGGCCAGCATTTTGTCGGCAAATTCTTTGTCTAGTTGCAGGCGTTGGTAGGTAACGGCTTTGCTGGCCAGCGATTGGTTGGGCTGGCCGGCTACCTGACCGGTTTGGCGAACGATTTCGGCTTGCAGCAAGCTGGCGCGCTGTTGCAGGCTGGGCAGTTGCGGGTTGTTTTTGGCCAGCTTTTGCATTTGTGCAATTTGCACTTGGGTGGCTATCAATTCGGATTGCAGGCTGCCGATTTCTTGCAAGGGGATGGCGGATTGTTTTTCCGGGTCCATCACCCCGCTGCTGTTGCGGTAACGCGCCAGTGCTACTGTGGCGGCTTGGTCTGCTTGTTCGGCTTTGTTGACTTCGCGCATGGCCACGTCGATGGTATCGCGGCGCGCGCGCTCGTTCATTTTGTTGACCAGGCTTTCGCCAATTTCCAGCAGGCGTTCATTCATGGCTTGTGCCTGCCGGGCGGTGTAGGCTTTGGTGGTAAGGCTGGCGATGGATGAGTTGGCATCAAGGCTTACCGTCACCATTTTTTGGTAATAGCGGTAAAAGTTTTCCAGACTGGTATCCCAGTCCAGCGCGCCAAACCGGCTGAATACATCGACCTGCGGTTGTTGAAAGGCTTGTTTGATGTGTTGTTCGTTAATCAGTATTTGCATGGCATCGCGCGAGATCATGTAGTCTTGCACGGCATAGGAATCTTCGTCAGATTTGTTGAATCCGGTGCCTTTCAGCAGCATGCCCAAACCGGACAGGCTGCTTTGTTGGCTGGCCGAACGTACCACAAATTCGCTTTGTGCAATGTAAACATCTGATGCCAGAACACCAAAATACAAAATGGACAAGGTGGTGGGAATTACCACAGTGACCATCAACAACCAGTTGCGTTTTACAAAATCCATGCAGGGCTTTCAGGTAATATTGTTATGTGTTAAATGGCGTTTGCCAGCAGATTGGCCACGGTTTCCAGTTGCTGCTCGGTGTGCAGGCAACTGACAAAAAACCGTAACCGGGCGGCTTTTTCTTCAACCGCCGGATACAAAATCGGTTGTACGTTTACGCCTTGTTCAAACAGGGCGTTGGACAATTTGGTGGCCTTGAGCGAGCTGCCGGTAATGGCCGGCACCACCGCATAGCCTTGCGCGTGGCCGGTATCGATGCCGCGCTCGCGCAGCAGGGCCAGCAAATAACGCGAACGGGCTTGCACGCGCTCCACGCGATCCGGCTCGGCCTGCATGACGTGCAAGGCTTCCAGCGCGGCAGCGGCCACCGGCGGCGCAATGCCCACGCTGTACACAAAACCGGGCGCGGCATATTTCAAGTTATCAATCAGCGCGGTTTCGCCGGCAATATAGCCGCCACAGCCTGCAAGGGATTTGCTTAATGTGCCCATCCAGATATCCACGCTGTTGCCGGGCAGGTTGAAATGCTCGCGCAGTCCGCGACCGGTTGCGCCCATTACGCCGATTGAATGCGCTTCGTCAACCATTAAAAAACATTGGTAACGCTGTTTGATGTCGATAAAGCGGGGCAAGTCGGGAAAATCACCATCCATGCTGTACACGCCTTCTATGACGATCAGCACGCGCTGAAACTGGCCGCGCATTTCGGCCAGCACGGCTTCCAGTGCCTGGGCATCGTTATGGGCAAAGGCGCGCCGGGTGGCGCCCGACAGTTTGATGCCTTCCAGCACGCTGTTGTGGATCAGGCTGTCGTGCACAACAAGGTCTTTGGGACCAAACAGGTAGCCGATGGTGGTTACATTGGTGGCATGGCCGCTGACAAACACGGCGCAGTCGTCGGTGTCGTAAAATTCGGCCAGCGCCAGTTCCAGCTCACGCTGAATGGGGCGCTCGCCTGCCACCAACCGGCTGGCCGATACCGAGGTGCCATAACGGTCAATGGCATCTTTGGCGGCTTTGGTAACACGCGGATGCCCCGACAGGCCAAGGTAGTTGTAGCTGGCAAAATTAAGATACGGCCGTCCGTCAATTTGCGTCAGCGCGCCGCCAATACCCTGATGGGTTTTGAAATACGGGTTGGTAATGCCCAACCGTTGGGCTGCCGCACGCGGCACCATGATTTTTTCATAGCCCGGATGGCGGTCAAAGCGGGTATAGGCGTCGGGTATATCGGTGACCGGCGCTGACCGGGTTGGCTGGCCGGCGCTGCCCTGTCGGCCAAAAAAACGTTTGGCCAATTGTTCGCGCGCCTGTTTTGCCAAGCCGGTTGCCGGTTTGCTCATACCCTGCCCTCTTGCGTGATGTGTTGCGCCACCGCTTGCACAGTTTGTGCCAATTCTTCATTGCTTAGGTGTTCACCGTGTTGCGCCACCACCTGACTTACCAGCTCGCCCAGCGAAGGCTGCGCTGAGGCGGCCTCGCCGGTTTGCAGCTTTTCAACAATGCGCGCCACCAGTTTTTCAACCGTGGGGCCTTCATTCAGCAACATGGCCGGCAAGCGCACGCCGGTGGATTTTTCCAGCGCCAGCGCCAGCTCAACCCCCATCAGCGAATCCAGCCCCATGTCGTGCAGGGGTTGGCCGGGGTTGATTTTGTCGGGCATGCTGCACAAAATTTGCGCCACTTGCTCGCGCACCAACTGGTAAACCATGCTTTGCACCTCATCCGGGGTTTTGCCTGCAATCCGGCTGGCAAAATCATCGGCATTGCCCGCTTGACCGGCTTGCCCCACATGCCGGCGCAACGATTCAAAACGTGGCTCGTTGGATGAAGGCAACAACCGTGCCAATGTTGCCCAATCAAAATCGGCCACCGTCGCCACGCCGACATCATGCAACAGTAATATTTCAAGCATGTGTAGGGCATCTTGTGTTTTCAAGGCAGCAGCACCCAACCGGGCGGCCAGGCTGTCTTTTACAGCCTGATGGCGGGTAAGATAGCCCGCATCGTCAATGGGGCCCCACCCTACGCACAGCGCCGGCAAGCCTTGCGCGCGGCGGTGTTGCGCCAGATTTTCCAGCAGGGCATTGGCCGCCACATAGTTGGCTTGGCCGGCATTGCCGATAAGGGTGGTAACCGATGAATACAGAATAAAGTATTTTAATGGCAGGTGTTGCGTGAGTTGGTGCAAGACCAGTGCCCCACCCGCTTTGGGACGCAACACATTGGCATAGCGATCGGCAGTAAGCTGGGCCATGAGCGCATCGTCCAGCACCATGGCGGCATGCACAATGCCTTCCAATGGTGGCATGCTGGCACCAATACGGTGCAACAGGGCTTGCACCGCGCTTTCATCTGCCACGTCACAGGCACTAATATCCGCTTGCACGCCTTGGGCAGCAAATTCGGCCAGTAATTGCGCTGCGCCCGGAGTGTGCATGCCTCGCCGGCTGACCAGCACCAAGTGACGCACGCCCCGGCTTGTTAGCCATCGCGCGGTTTCCAACCCAAAACCGGCCACCCCGCCGGTTACCAGCCAGGTGCCATTGCCCGACAAAACCAAACGTGCATGAACCGGTTGGCTAACCGGCGGCTGAACGGTTTGCATGTTGACCACCAGTTTGCCGATATGTTTGGCTTGTTGCATGGTACGAAATGCATCAATCACTTGATGGGCATCAAATACGCGATGCGGCAGGGGCGACAAATCGCCTTCATGAAACAGGGCCATCATCTGATTGAACAACTGTTGCGCCAGTGCCGGACGTGCCACCAGCAACTGGTCGGCATCNNATGCCAAAGTAGCTGATATTGTCGCGGAACGGGCGCAAGCCCAGCGGGGTGTTTTCGTAAAAGTCGCGTTTGCCGAGCTCCAGAAAACGGCCAAACGGTTTTAATACCCGCAAATTGCGCCGCACCGCTTCGCCCGCCAGCGAATTCAGCACCACATCTACCCCTTGCTGGTCGGTAATTTGCAAGATGTGTTCTGCAAAATCAAGCGAGCGCGAATCCAGCACGTGGTCGGCACCCAGCA
>DDOT01000022.1 GCA_002341815.1 Thiobacillus sp. UBA2487
AAAAACGGCGCATGCGAAGCCCCCGGCATCACAACCAGTTTTGCATGGGGTAGCGAATCGGCCAACATATGTGCCGCGCATTCAGGCACCAGTTGGTCATATGCACCGTGCACCACCAACGCTGGTTGAACAATGTCTGCCAACTGTTGACGTAAATCGGTCTGCAATAACCATTCAAGGCCAATCTGCAAGGTCACTGGTTCTGGTTGCCCTCGCACAAACAATTCGCGACGTAATGCCTGCAAGGCTTCTTTGGCCTGCCGGTCTTGCCGCACTTGCAATGCCAAAAATCGCTTGAGGGTTGGCTCCCATGCCTCAGCAAGGTCGTTCGCAAAATCGTTGAACACCTGCTCGGTCATGCCACAGGGCCAATCTGCGCGAACCACAAAGCAAGGCGATGCTCCCACCAGTACCAAACGGGCAACACGCTCAGGAGCCTGCCTGGCCATGGTCAACGCCAGTAAACCGCCCAGGGACCAGCCGCACAAGTCAAACCGTGCCGGCAATTCAGTCAACAATTGCTGCGCCGCCATTTCCAGCGATGTCACCAGCGGCTTGCCAACATAGCCCGGCAAATCGGGCATCAACACGTTACGTTCCGGCATTCGTTGCGCCAAAAAACGCCATATACCACCGTGCAGCCCCCAGCCATGCAATGCCACCAGCGGTAGCATCCGCTCATCGGGCCGGTCCGACAAGTTAACTTGCCCTGCATTATTCATTGCTGCGGCCCACCTTGCAGCGCATTTAGCAAACAGTCAACATCTTCCGTCCGATGGGCCGCCGACAAAGATATGCGTAAGCGTGCCGTACCTTCCGGAACGGTTGGGGGACGAATCGCCGGCACCAAAATACCGGCATGCTCCAATCGGGCTGCCAACGCCAGTGCTGCGTCATTGTTACCCACCAATACCGGTTGAATTGGTGTTGTGCTATCCATTAATTGCCAGCCCGCGCAGCTTAACCCGGTACGCAGTTGCGCCACCAGTTTAGCCAAATGCAGTCTGGCCTCATCTGCCGCCTCGATCAGTTCAAGGCTGGCCAGCAATGCGGCCGACAACATAGCCGGGGACGCCGTGGTATAAATTGCCGTTCGGGCTTTCTGCACCAACCAATCAATCAACAACCGGCTTCCCGCGACCACGGCACCTGACACACCTGCTGCTTTACCCAGCGTTGCCATGTAAATAATGCGTGGCGACGCCAAACCGGCTTGTGCCAAACTGCCACGCCCGCCCGCGCCCAGCACGCCGAAGCCATGCGCGTCATCGACCAGCAACCACGCATCATGCTGTTCGCATAGGGCCAACAAAGCGGGCAAATCCGCCTGATCACCGTCCATGCTGAACACCGCATCCACCATTACCAAACGGGTTCCATGCACAGGCTCGCGCATCAAGCGCGCCAGCGCATCAATATCGCCATGCGGAAAGCGTGCCAGCCTGGCGCGCGATAACACGGCGGCATCATTCAATGATGCATGATTCAGCCGATCGGCATAAATCACGCCATGTCGATCGAGCAATGCACTCACCACGCCCAGGTTGGCCATGTAACCGGTAGAAAACAACAAAGCCGACGGCAACCCAACAAAACCGGCGAACGCCGTTTCAAAATCATGGTGCGCTTGCTGGTGTCCGGTTACCAAATGTGATGCGCCGGCCCCAACGCCCCATCGAGCGGCAGCGGCTTGCGCCGCTTGCACCAGCGCCGGATGAGTGGCCAGCCCCAAATAATCGTTGCTGCAAAATGACAGCAACGGGCGACCGTCCAATTGAACATGCACGCCCTGACCACTTTCCAGCACCCGGCGACGACGCAGCGATCGGGTTTGCTTGATGCTGTCCAACCCATCTTGCAGACGGGTAAAGCTATCCGTCATGCGTGACAAGATTCGGCAGACATACCGAGCTTGGTCAACAGCTGCTGATCTCGTTCGACATCCGGATTACCGGTGGTCAATAATTTTTCACCGTAAAAAATCGAATTGGCGCCTGACAAGAAACACAATGCTTGCAAAGGCTCACTCATGGCAGTGCGCCCTGCCGACAACCGCACATGACTGGTCGGCATCAAAATACGGGCGACCGCAATGGTCCGGACAAATTCCAAAGGATCCAATTCAGCCGTGTCCGCCAACGGGGTGTTTTCTACACGCACCAGCATGTTGACCGGCACAGATTCGGGTTGTGGGTCCAGATTGGCCAATTGTGCCAGCAAGCCTGCCCGTTGCGCACGACTTTCCCCCATGCCGACAATGCCGCCACAACAAACCGACAGCCCGGCATCGCGCACCCGATCCAAGGTGTCCAAGCGATCCTGGTACACACGTGTGGTGATAATTTCACCATAAAACTCAGGGGCAGTATCCAGATTATGATTGTAATAATCCAAACCGGCTTCGCGCAACTGTTGGGCCTGCCCGTCTTTTAACATGCCCAGCGTGGCACAGGTTTCCAGCCCCATGGCTTTGACCTGACGCACCATATCCAACACCGGCTCCAGATCGCGCTGTTTAGGGCTGCGCCAAGCAGCCCCCATGCAAAAACGGGTGGCACCGGCCTGCTTGGCTTGTTCCGCGGCCTGCAAAACCGCATCTACCGACAACATGTCCTGCCCGGCTTCACTGCCTTCATGGCGGGCCGATTGCGGACAGTAACCGCAATCTTCCGGACAACCACCGGTCTTGATGGAAAGCAAGGTAGATAACTGCACTTTATTCGGATCAAAATGCTCACGGTGCACACCCTGAGCACGAAAAACCAGATCCATAAACGGCAAATCAAACAGTGCTTCAATCGCTGCCAATTTCCACTTGCCGGGATGTACCGGTGGGTTCGTCATATCGTTCAATCGTCTACCTCTACTGTCATATCTTGCCAATCTTCACGACCGGCACGAATCATATCCACAATGCCCATCGGCACCACCACCAAGAACAGCACCGACCAGGCCAACACCAGTCCGCGCCAGTCATTGAACACAGAATATAAGGGCTGCCCTACCACCACCATAGCGCCTGCACCGCCGTAAAAACGATAGCCCGCCCAACGGTTGTAATACACCGTACGTTCATTGGGATGGTGCGCAATCGAGGCATACATAAAAATGGACGCCGCAATCCAGATCATCAACAATGGTGCGATAATGGTCGCTACAATACTGGCCATGTTGAACAAACGTGCTGACAATAACGCGGATTTGCCAGAAATAAAATGCGTTGCCATACCATTTGTCCCCATTACCCAGATGATCTATTGTCACCGGCAACCCCTCATTAGTCAAGTTTATGGCAATCACCATTGAACATTAGATTAAAAATTAATCGATTTTTGTGGCCTCAAACCTGCTGGCTGTGTCAAGCGCCCAGTGGTCATGCCGCCATTTGCCCTGCCTGCACGCAGGCAATCCGGCAACGACGACCCCATACCTGTTCCCGCTGCGCCCTGCCTCTGGCACAGGATCAAGCGACTTGCGGGCAGTGCCAGCGCCACCCGCCGCAATTCAGTTACACGCGGGCAGCGCACATCTATGAACACCCCCTGTCACATTTAGTACAGGCATTCAAATACCATCATGGCTACGGGCTTGCCAAATTTCTGTGTACGCCGCTGTTCGGTTTCGCCGACGTGCCAGATGCATTTTTACCGATGCCGCAACACCCGTTACGCTTGCGCGAACGCGGTTATGACCAAACCCGCCTGCTGGCCCGCGAACTGGCGCGCCATTATCGGCGCCCACTGCTTGATACGGCTTGCCGGCGCGTACGCCACACCCCACGACAAACGGATTTAACGCTTGCTGAACGCCAACATAATCTGGCCGGCGCATTTGTCTGTAACGCCAGCAAAGTGCGCGGGTTACATATCGGCATGGTGGATGATGTAATGACCACCGGCAGCAGCTTGCAAGAATTGGCAACGTCATTGCACCAGATGGGCGCTGCAAAAACCGGTTGTTGGGTTATCGCGCGAGCGTTGCCGAACCCTGCCTCTTGAAGCCAACCACAGAATTATGGATAATTCGAAGCCATGAAATATCAAGTCACCATACAGCCCAGTGGGCACACTTACGCATGCGAAGACGATGAAAGCATTCTGGTTGCCGGACTTCGTGAAGGGTTTCTTCTGCCTTATGGTTGCCGTAACGGCGCATGTGGCAGTTGCAAGGGCGCATTGCTGTCCGGCGATGTTGAACATCACGGCGCAACCACTGCCCTCTCTGAAACAGACCGCGCAAACGGAAAGATTTTATTTTGCGTGGCACGCCCATTGGGTGACGTCAGCATTGAATGCCGTGAAATCGGCGCCGCACGGGATATCCAGATTCGGACCTTGCCTTGTCGTGTGCAAAGCATGGAAAAGCTGGCTGATGATGTGATGATGTTGCGACTCAAGCTACCTGCCAGCGAGCGCCTGCAATTTCTGCCCGGCCAATACCTGGATATTTTGTTGAAAAATGGGGAGCGGCGCAGTTTCTCCATCGCCAATGCACCTAACCATGACACGTATCTTGAACTGCATATCCGGCAAGTTGCCAATGGTGCATTCACCAGCCACGTTTTTGGCAGTATGAAAGAAAAAGACATTTTGCGCATCGAAGGCCCGCATGGCAACTTTTTCCTGCGCGAAGACAGCAACAAACCGGTATTGTTCATTGCTGGCGGCACGGGCTTTGCACCGGTACAAGCCATGCTGACGCATGCCCTGTACCATCACCATGATCGGGCTTTCAGCCTGTACTGGGGCTCACGCAACCGTGCAGGTTTGTACATGCACGACACGGCGCTGCAATGGGCTAACGAAACACCCAATGTCACGTATGTGCCCGTACTATCAGAAGCCACCACAGATGCCACATGGCGTGGACGCACCGGCTATGTGACCGACGCCATCGACAGCGATTTTAGCGATTTATCAGGCTTCCAGGTTTATGCGTGTGGCGCACCCGCCATGGTAGAGGCCGCACAGAAA
>DDOT01000116.1 GCA_002341815.1 Thiobacillus sp. UBA2487
TTTCTGGCCATTAGGTCGCCGTCCGGA
The DNA here is from genome assembly GCA_002341815.1 of Thiobacillus sp. UBA2487. Lineage (GTDB taxonomy): Bacteria > Pseudomonadota > Gammaproteobacteria > Burkholderiales > Sulfuriferulaceae > Sulfuriferula. The sequence goes on from DDOT01000116.1 coordinate 28, forward strand.
CGACCATCCCGGATTAAGCGATCTGGGTTTGTGACGATGCCTGGCGGTCCGGTAGTGTAGGCAAAAAACCAGATTTATCATTTTCTTCGTTGTCGCAGCCGGCTTTTACCATTCATCCGCGAGGCGAGGCGGACGTTGTCGGCTGATCAGTCACATCATGCTGGAGGCAAGCCGACGGGCTCAGTGATTGCCAACCCAATTTTCCAGACACAGTTCGGGATACCCGGCGAAATCGGTGACGTTATTAGTGACCAGCGTCACCCCCAATGCGATGGCATGCGCGGCAATCAACTTGTCGAGCGCATCCCGCTTGCGCTCACGGGTAGCCAGACGCACCGGGCCATAGGCAAGCGCGGCGGCACCATCGAAGGGTGCCANNCAACGAGGACAGAGCCGCCCGATTGCGGGGCTGTTGCTCACCGGAACACACGACCCCGTATTCAAGTTCGGCGAGCGTGATCGATGAAATGACGACCTCTCCGACATAGCACTGCGCAAAGCGCGTTGCGACCTCCGGCGGGTGGTGTTTCATCAGATAGATGCACATATTCGTGTCGAGCATGAACTTGGGCGTCATAGCGCGTCCCGTTCGCCTTCCTGGTTCTCACCCCGCCCCTCGGCCATGAAATCCGCCGAGAACCGGCCAAATTTTTCCAGCAGATGATCCAGCCGTCGACGTGCAGGCCGGATGCGGATCTCATCGCCGATGCGCTCGATTTCCAGCTCGAGGTCGGCGCGTTCGTAGGCCAGTTCGGACGGAATCCGCACCGCCTGCGAATTGCCGTTTTTGAAAATCCTGGTGGTCGTCATGATCGGTGATCCTTTGCGTGTGTACAGGTACATCCTACGCCAGCTTGTGATTAAAGTAAATACACGTATGTACATCGCTTTGACCATCGGTAACTCATGAGCACCTGGCCGTGACCAAGGGCGCGGTCTACATTGCCATGCGTTCATCAGAACTTAACACCCTGCGGGCGACAAATGGTCAACCTTAATCGCCCGTGCTCGCTTGGGCGCGTTCGAAACCTCCGCAGGGCAAGCCGATGACCCTTGGGCGGATATTGCCGGTTGATTGAATTTCATGCACAACGCAATGCTCAATGAGCAACCGGTTCGGTCAACAGTGGGCATCGATGGATGTTTTCCAGCCGCTTGCCCAAACCACGGCGCGCAATCTCGGTGTCATGGCGAGACTGGATGGCAAGCCACCAGCCATCGCTCAGACCGAAGTACCGGCAAAGCAGCAGATCCGTTTCAGCAGAGACTGCGCGCTTGCCTGCCACGATGTCATAAATGCGGGTGACCGGGACTTCGATATCCTTAGCCAGCCGATAAGGCGTTAGCCCCAAGGGCTTGAGAAATTCTTCCTGAAGCATTTCGCCAGGAGAGACGGGAGTGAGTTCTGCCATTGCCTTGCTCCTTCAATGATAATCGACGATTTCCACATCATGGGCACCATCATCAGCCCACACAAAGCACACGCGCCACTGGTCGTTGATACGAATGCTGTGTTGTCCCGCACGATCACCTCGTAACGCCTCAAGATGATTGCCAGGCGGGATGCGCAAATCATTCAGACAAGCAGACACCGCAAGTTGGGTGAGTTTACGTAGCGCAGCCCGTTCAATGTTGACCCAGCGGGCAACACGCTTACCTTGATAGAGCGACCGGGTTTCCGTACAAAGAAAGGATTGGATGGGCATAACTGATATTACCGAATCGCGTTATTAACGTCAATCAGGAATACCCTGACAAAGCCAAACCTGTCACACCGCATGCAATCCTTACGATACGTCAAGATCGCCAAAGCCTACGCCGAAGCTATGGTGGCCGGCGACATCNNACGCGTACCAGACAATCCCAATAACCCAACCGTTCTCGGTTGGTGTGCCGTAAAGCATAAAACTTCGGGCGGAAACGGGTGTGTCCGTTAGCCGATGACGTCACACACAGGAAGTCACGGCAACAGCGGCAGACCCAATTCTTTCAGAAAATTATTGTGCTTGTCCTTTGCTGTTTCGATTTTTTGAGCCAGCGATTCCAACTTGGCATGGGTTGCCTGCAAATCAACTTCTTCTTCCGCCTCAGCGGTGCTGATGTAGCGCGAAATGTTCAGGTTGTAGCTTTCTTTCTCGATTCGCTCCATCGACACGCGCATGGAATAGCGTTGCTCTTCTTTGCGGTACTGGTAAGTGTCGATGATCTTGTCGATGTGTTCCGGCAGCAGCCTATTTTGCCGTTTGCCCTTCTCGAAGTGCTCGGCGGCGTTGATGAACAACACGTCATCGGGCTTCTTGCATTTCTTCAACACCAGAATGCACACCGGGATGCCGGTGGAGAAGAACAGGTTGGCGGGCAGGCCGATCACGGTGTCGATATGGCCGTCTTTCAGCAGCTTGGTGCGGATGCGCTCTTCCGCGCCGCCACGGAACAACACGCCGTGGGGCAGGATGATGGCCATCACGCCGTCCTGCTTCAGGTAGTGAAAGCCGTGCAGTAAAAAGGCGAAATCGGCGGCTGACTTGGGGGCCAGACCGTAATTTTTGAAGCGCATATCCTCGCCAAGCGCCTCGGAAGGTTCCCAGCGGTAGCTGAACGGCGGATTGGCCACCACCGCGTCAAACTTCGGCAGCTTGGCCGGGTTCATTTCGCGTAGCATGTCCCACTCGTTGGTCAGCGTGTCGCCGTGGTAAATCTCGAACTCGGTATCCTTCACCCCGTGCAGCAGCATGTTCATGCGCGCCAGGTTGTAGGTGGTAATGTTCTTTTCCTGGCCGAATAGCTTACCGATGCCGTGCGCCCCCATGCGGTGGCGCACATTCAGCAGCAGTGAGCCAGAACCGCAGGCAAAGTCGAGCACGCTTTCCAGTTGCTTGCGGTGGCCGGTGGCGGGCTCCTGACTGTCCAGCGTGACGATGCCCGACAAGATGCTGGAAATCTGTTGCGGCGTGTAAAACTCGCCCGCCTTCTTGCCAGAACCTGCCGCAAATTGGCCTATCAGGTATTCATAGGCATCGCCCAGTGTGTCTTTATCGGTAGAGAACTTTTCCAATCCATCAGCAATCGCCTTGATGATGGTGCAAAGCACGGCATTGCGGGCTTCGTAGCCCCTGCCTAGTTTTTCTGAATTCAGGTTGATCTCAGAAAACAACCCGCTGAAGGTACTGGCAAAGGATTCGTTCTCGATGTAATCGAAGCCCTTTTGCAGCGTATGCAGCAACTCCCCGTCTTGCGTACGCGCCATCTCGGCGATGCTGCTCCACAAGAAAGCGGGCTGGATGACATAATGCGTCTTGCGGCGCATCTGCTTTTCAAACTCAGCCGTATCGTCCGGGTTTTGCGCGTACCACACCGCCAGCGGCGCGCGACGATCACCTGCGTCCAGCGTCGGGTAATCCGCCCCCAGTTCTTTTTGCGCCGCTGCCTCGTAGTTATCAGACAGGTAGCGCAGGAACAGGAAGGAGAGCATGTAATCGCGGAAATCGTCCGCGTTCATCGCGCCACGTAATGTGTCGGCAATGCCCCACAGCGTGGTGCCCAGTTGTTTTTGGTCTTGTTCGGTCATTTTTGCCTTATTTGCTCACATGAACTGCCGAGTATTCCTCGGTAGTTGAGTTATCGTTTGCTTGATTCTGAACTAACAAGGATTCCTTGTCAGTTGCCGCCATTGCCAGTCGCGTCATGCGTCCCCCTCGATCAAACGCTTTTCTCGTTCTATCTCGGCAATCAATTCTGCTTCGGTTGGCAATATCCGCTGATACTTGGAAGCAAAAAGTTGCTGACTTTCCTGAATGACCGAATATTTGACGACGGTCTCATCCTT
>DDOT01000153.1:0-6447 GCA_002341815.1 Thiobacillus sp. UBA2487
GACTGAGCACTGCGCAACGCCGTATGATCGAGCGCAGCAGCTTCAACCTAGATGGCAGGCAACGTAACGCCTGACTGCCCCTGATACTTCCCCCCCCGATCCCGATACGATGTTTCGCAAGGTTCGTCACTCTCGAAAAACAGCACCTGTGCCACCCCTTCGTTGGCATAGATGCGCGCCGGCAGAGGGGTGGTATTGGAAAATTCGAGGGTGACGTAGCCTTCCCATTCGGGTTCGAACGGGGTGACGTTCACGATGATGCCACAGCGTGCGTAAGTGGATTTTCCCAGGCAAATGGTTAACACGTTACGCGGGATGCGAAAATACTCCACGGTGCGGGCCAGCGCAAACGAGTTGGGTGGAATGATGCATGAATCGCCCACCACATCCACAAACGAGGCCGGATCAAAGTTTTTGGGATCGACAATGGTGGAGTTGATGTTGGTAAACAGCTTGAATTCGTTGGCACAACGAATGTCGTAGCCATAGCTGGACGTGCCGTACGACACAATGCGCTGACCGTTCACTTCACGCACTTGTTTGGGCTCAAACGGATCAATCATGCCGTGTTGCTCGGCCATTTGACGTATCCAGCGGTCTGCTTTTATGCTCATGTCAGGTATTTTGAATCACGATTTTTGGGAATGCCGCGCTGTGATCTTGCGCTTGTTCAGCGATTTTCACCGCCACACGACGGGCAATTTGCCGGTAAATATCGGCTATTCGACTGTCCGGCTCGGCGATTACACTGGGTTTGCCACTATCCGCTTGTTCGCGAATACGAATATCCAGCGGCAATGCACCTAAATACTCGGCACCAAAATCATTGGCCATGCGCTCTGCGCCACCACTGCCAAAAATATGCTCTTCATGACCGCAGTTGGTGCAAATATGAATACTCATGTTTTCCACAATGCCAAGAATCGGAATACCGACTTTCTCAAACATTTTGAAACCCTTGCGCGCATCCATCAAGGCGATGTCTTGCGGTGTGGTCACAATCACGGCACCGGTAACCGGCACTTTTTGTCCCAGGGTAAGCTGAATGTCGCCGGTACCGGGCGGCATATCCACCACCAGATAATCCAGATCGCGCCAGCGGGTGTCGGTCAGCAGTTGCTCAAGGGCTTGCGTCACCATGGGGCCACGCCATACCATCGGTGTATCGGCGTCTATCAAGAAACCAATCGACATCACTTGCAAACCATGTGCTTCGACGGGTTCCAGCGATTTACCATCTCTCGAATCCGGCTTTTGCGAAATCCCGATCATGGTGGGCAGGGACGGGCCATAGATATCGGCATCCAGCATGCCGACTTCCGCACCCTCGGCGGCCAGCGCCAGTGCCAGATTAACGGCTGTGGTCGATTTTCCGACCCCACCTTTGCCCGATGCCACGGCAATGATGTTTTTCACACCCGGAATCAGCTTGACGCCACGCTGCACGCTGTGCGACACGATCTTGCTGGTGACGTTGACATCAGCCTCTGCCACACCCGGAATGGTTTTTAGCTTATCGACCACCAAACGGCGAATCAGGGCATACTGACTCATTGCCGGATAGCCGAGTTGCACATTAAGCGCAACCCGATTGCCATCGATTTGGATATTACGCACGCACCGACCGCTGACCAGATCTTTTTGCGTGTTCGGATCGATCACGGTCTTGAGTGCGGTGGTTATCTGAAGTTCTGAAATCGTCATTATGGTTCCTGTTAGTTCACCATTAACCCAGCATCTTCGCCAATTCCTGTTGAATGCCGACATCGGCACCCGGCCCCCAACGACTGGTCAATGGATCAAAATCATCTGTAAAAGCATATTCGTAATGCAAATCCTGCAAACCCAGCGCACCGATCAAACGGGTTTCAAACGACTGGTCATCCGGTTGCGGCACCAATTCGGGCCAACCCGATTCACCGGTGGACAAGACTGGTCCAAAAAACACGATTCCCGGTTTGTTCTTGCAACGCAAGGCACATGAACTGCCCGTTCTTCCGGCCATAGGCAAAAAATCGATCGTTCGCGAAAACCGGTTTTCCCGGCTCAACACCAAATCAATGTCACCCGCGATCCGTTTGGCTTCATGCCCATACGCAATGGTCTGCGCGCCACTTTCCTTACGCCAACGCCCCACATCCTTTGCACCAAAGTGGCTGGGATAGAAAATATACCTGAGAGGAAGGATTTGATTCAACCGTTCTAACAGTGCGGTTGAAAATTCCGGAGAATTGATCAGTATGCCGCCACCTTCCCGATCTGCCAGATAGAATACCGCCGGTTGACTATTCGCCAGATGATACACTGACCGATCGTGGCATTCGAGCAATAAATTCATTCATTCCCCCACCAGCGGCGCCAACACATGATTATCGCGACGATACTCATGGTCGCGAGCCAAAAACGGCTGCAATTCCTTCAGCGCGGCCCGGTACACATCTCGCTTGAAATCGACCACCATTTCGGTAGTCACCCAATATTCATTCCAGCGCCAAGCATCAAACTCAGGATGCAACGAAGCCCGTAAGGACACATCGGTGTCTTTGCCAACCAAACGCAACAAAAACCAGATTTGCTTCTGCCCACGGTAGTTGCCGCGCGGATCACGCTTTACCCACTGGCGCGGCACATCGTACCGCAACCAATGACGCGTGCGACCGAGTATGCGCACGTGGCAAGGCGCCAACCCCACCTCCTCCATCAGCTCGCGATACATCGCTTGCTCGGGGCTCTCGCCCGCCTGAATGCCTCCTTGAGGAAACTGCCAGGAATGCTGGCGAATCCGCTTGCCCCAGAACACCTGATTATGTGCATTGCACAGTATGATGCCAACGTTGGCGCGATATCCATCTTTATCGATCATATCCGCCGCCTCAAAACTTTTTCACTGACGGTATTTTTTCACAGATCGGTCATATTGGAAAGCCATGCATCACAAAAGTGCAAAACAAAACAAGCCGTATGACCTGCGTGTCACGCAGAAAAACCCGGTGGCGGATATTCACCGCTGCCTGCGATACGCTGGGCTTCACTCAACACAAAATCCGCAAAGGTTTGTGCAACCGGACTTAAGCGCCGCCCTTCGCGTTGCACCAAGAACCATTTACGTTGCAACGGAAAACCCTCTACATCCAGCACGCACAAACGGTTCATCGCCAGTTCCACCCCTATTGTATGAATCGATACCACGCCAAGCCCCAAGCCCACCTCAACTGCCTGCTTGATAGCCTCATTTTTATTCATCTCCATGGCCGGCTTCAGCACCAAGCCTTGTGACATAAAATACGCCTCAACCGAACTGCGCGTCCCCGACCCCATTTCGCGTGCGACAAAACTTTCCTGAATCAACCGAGACAACGAAATATGCTTGATTCCCGTCAGCGGATGGTTCGGTGCGGCAATCACCACCAACAAATTATTCATGAACGGTTGGGCCTGAACATCATAACCTTCGGGTGGCCGCCCCATCAGTACCAGATCAATGGTGTTGTCCAGCAAATGCTGCAACAAGGTTTCGCGATTCACCACATTCAAGCTGATGCGGACATCCGGGTATTGCTCACGAAACAAGGCCACCAACCGTGCAGAAAAGTAGCTCACGGTACTGGCCACCGAGATCCGCAAACTCCCCCCTTTCAAGCCGCGCAAATTCGCCAGGGATGTTTCAAGATTCACCAATTGTTGTTGAATGACTTGTCCGGCTTGCAAGGTTTCTCGCCCGGCTTCGGTCAAATAAATTTTCTTGCCGATCTGTTCAAACAACGGCAAATCCAACGACTCTTCCAACTGTCGAATCTGCATGGACACCGCCGGTTGGCTGAGATGTAACTCCGCGCTCGCCTTGGAAAAACTGCCGCAGCGCGCCACGGCTTCCAGCATCTGTAATTGACGCAAGGTAAGATGAATCATAAGTATTAATTTGACATATCGGCAAAAAAATTGAATATCAATTATAGACCTCTTGCGATATAGTCGGATTTGTTGTTGTGGTTATTTTTTACTGGAGACTAAAGCATGGCGAATGACCAATCGGCTCGTTACTCGGACCTTTCCCTGAAAGAAGAAGACCTTATCGCTGCAGGCAAACACATTCTGGTTGCCTACAAAATGAAACCCAAGTCCGGTCACGGCTATCTAGAAGCCGCGTCCCACTTTGCTGCCGAATCGTCGACCGGCACCAACGTAGAAGTCAGCACCACTGACGAATTTACCAAGGGCGTTGACGCGCTGGTGTACTTCATCGATGAAGCCACCGAAGACATGCGCATCGCTTACCCCATCGAATTGTTCGACCGCAACATCACCGATGGCCGCATGATGATTGTGTCTTTCTTGACGCTCGCCATCGGTAACAACCAAGGCATGGGTGATATTGAACATGCCAAAATGATCGATTTCTGGGTTCCACCACGCGCAATTCAACTGTTCGATGGCCCTGCCAAAGATATTTCCGATTTATGGCGTATTTTGGGTCGCCCGGTCAACAATGGCGGCTACATCGCCGGCACCATCATTAAACCCAAGCTGGGCCTGCGTCCTGAGCCATTCGCCCAAGCTGCTTACCAATTCTGGCTGGGTGGCGACTTCATCAAAAATGATGAACCACAAGGCAACCAAGTATTCTCGCCATTGCGCAAAACCATTCCGCTGGTCGCTGACGCGCTCAAGCGCGCACAAGACGAAACCGGCGAAGCCAAACTGTTCTCGGCCAACATCACCGCCGATGATCACAGCGAAATGATTGCGCGCGGCGAATTCATCCTGGAAACCTTCGGCCCGGATGCCGACAAAGTGGCTTTCCTGGTTGACGGCTATGTTGGTGGCCCCGGCATGATTACCACTGCCCGCCGCTACTTCCCCGGTCAATACCTGCATTACCACCGCGCAGGCCATGGTGCTGTCACGTCGCCATCTGCCAAGCGGGGTTACACCGCATTCGTGCTGGCCAAAATGTCGCGTCTGCAAGGGGCATCCGGCATCCACGTCGGCACCATGGGATATGGCAAGATGGAAGGCGATGCCGATGACAAACTCATTGCCTACATGATCGAACGCGACGAATGTCAAGGCCCGGTCTACTTCCAAAAATGGTATGGCATGAAGCCTACCACCCCGATCATCTCCGGTGGTATGAATGCCCTGCGTTTGCCGGGTTTCTTTGAAAATCTGGGTCACGGCAACGTCATCAACACCGCTGGTGGTGGTGCTTACGGTCATATCGATTCGCCTGCTGCCGGTGCCAAGTCACTGCGTCAAGCCTACGAATGCTGGAAAGCCGGTGCAGACCCCATTGAATGGGCAAAAGAACACAAAGAATTTGCCCGTGCATTTGAATCCTTCCCGGGCGATGCTGACAAGCTGTTTCCGGGCTGGCGTGAAAAACTGGGCGTACACAAGTAATTTTGTAACCGCCTGCCACTGCCGACGGTCGGCAGTGGTCACAGAAAAGCCCATGTCCCATCCGGCCATGGGCTTTTCTGATTCCAAGACTTCGAGGACAACATGAGCCCCGCATTCAATATTGACACATATCGCATTACGCAAGAACCTTACTATCTGCCGCAAGGCAATGAAATCGGCCAATACGAAGCCGCTTGGGCCGGCCGCTTGCCGGTGATGGTGAAAGGACCCACCGGTTGCGGCAAATCCCGCTTTGTTGAATACATGGCCTGGCGGCTCAACAAACCGTTAATTACCGTGGCCTGCAACGAAGACATGACAGCCGCCGATCTGGTTGGTCGTTTTTTGTTGGAAGGTGGCGGAACACGTTGGCAAGATGGCCCATTAACCTTAGCCGCCCGTCATGGTGCTATTTGTTATCTGGACGAAATTGTAGAAGCGCGCCAAGACACCACCGTGGTGATTCATCCGCTAACCGACCACCGGCGTACCTTGCCGCTGGATAAAAAGGGCGAGCTGGTCAACGCACATCCTGATTTTCAACTGGTGATTTCCTACAATCCCGGTTATCAAAGTTTGATGAAAGATCTCAAACAATCAACCAAACAACGCTTTACCGGCATGGAATTCAACTACCCGACACCGGATGTCGAAACCGCCATTGTGGCCCGCGAAACCGGCGTCACAACTGACATCAGCGCCAATCTGGTTCGTATTGCCGATACAGCACGCAAATTAAAAGGCCACGGATTGGCCGAAGGCATCTCCACCCGCCTGTTGGTATACGCGGGACATTTGATCCGGCACGGCCTGCCACCCGTTGAAGCCTGCCGCATGGCGCTGGTACGCCCCATTACCGATGACGCCGATATCAGCGACGCCTTATGCAACGCCATTGACAGCATCTTTGCCTGACACCGACATGAATTCCGCACCTGCAATCCCACACCCAGCCGCCATCACCCCCATCCAATGTGGCTTTCCCACCGTGCAAAGCGTGTGGCCGGACTGTCATGCCCATGCCAAGCAATTGCTATCGGCCGATGG
>DDOT01000153.1:6471-9177 GCA_002341815.1 Thiobacillus sp. UBA2487
GATGCTCCGGTGCTGGCCTTTCTGGAAGAAATGCCGATGGTTGCCAGCCTGCTGGGCGAAGCGGCCATTGACGAGATCAGCCAGTTTGTGCAAAAACTCACGCGCACACCCAACGGGCGCGCACTGGCGCCTTTCCTGCAAACCCTGTCGTCAGCCGCGCGCGCACTCGAAAGTCTGGAACTCTTGCAGGATTACTGTCGCCTGATCTGGGACAGCATGCAACGCAGCAGCCCCAAAGTACATGGCCTCGACAAAATGTATCCCAGCAGTTGTTTGATCGAACTACTGGAAACCCTGCCGCAATTGTTTGGCATTCTGTCGCTTGACGGACTGCGCAACTGGATCGATTATGGGTTGAAAGCCTATGCCAACGACCCGGATCGTCAGCGCGACTACTTTCGCTTGGGCACCCCGGACAGCCGAGCCGTCGTCCAGCGCGAACAACGCGGCACGCTGTATGTCGATATCGAGCGCCGACTGCAGCTCACCCTGCGCGGTCTGTGGGACATGAGCCTCGACTTTGTACCCTATTCACTGGACTACGACACCCTGCGCAAGCCTGTTCCTTATCTGGACGCGCGTGGCCTGCACTTACCCGAAGTATATGACGATTTGCCGCACGTCATCGGCTTGCAACGCTATCGCGCACTGCTCGCCCATGTTTGCGCGCATCGTTTGTGGTCATCCCCGCAGGTCGCAGATAACCTGAGCCCCTTTCAGCGGATTGCGGTAGAAATCTTTGAAGACAGTCGGGTCGAATATCTGGCCATGCAGCGCTATCCGGGCTTACGCACCCTGTGGCTGGCGCTCCACCCAAAACCCGACGAGCACGCTTGTCCACCCGGACACGCCTGTATCCGCCACCGCCTGGCCATGATGTCGCGCGCCTTGCTTGATCCACAGCATGGTTACCAGCACACGTACATCAACGAATTCACCCAGCGATTTCACGCTGAAATGGCCAACGGCACCAGCTCTACCCGCGCCATGCTGGACATGGGCGTCGAATTCATCACCCGCACACGCCAAAAAGAAGATTTTGGTCCCAACGTTTGGTTTGAAGACACGTTGGTAGATTACCGCGACGACAACCGTCTGCTTTGGCAATTTATTGAAGAAGGCGATGAAGAAACCTTTCCCGATCAGTCCCAAGCACACCCCGAACAAGCCGATCCCGAAAAACTGCCGCCGCGCTTATATCCCGAATGGGATTATGCCAGTGGCGTCATGCGCCCGGATTGGGTGAGTTTGTATGAGTATCTTCATCCCGCTGGCGACCCCGGTCAAATCGATCAAATTTTGCTACGCCATCAAGGATTGGCCAAGCAGCTTAAAAAACTGATCGACCTGCTCAAACCGCAAGACAAGGTGCGCATCCGTTATCAAGAAGAAGGTGATGAACTCGATCTGGACATCGCCATTCGCGCCGTGATCGATCACCTCAGCGGCAGCACACCCGATCCGCGCATCAATGTCAGCCATCGGCACGACGGGCGAAACATCGCTGTGTCACTTCTGCTTGATCTCTCGGCATCTCTGGATGATATTCCTGATGGCTGCCAGCAAAGCAAACTGTCGCTCAGTCAAGAAGCCGTCAGTCTGCTCGGCTGGGTGATCGCACAAATGGGCGACCGTTTCGCCATTGGCGGTTTTCATTCCAATACCCGTCACGAAGTGCGTTTTGCGCACTTCAAAGGTTTTAAAGAAACCTGGGACACCCCGGTTAAAGCCCGCCTGGCTGCCATGCAAGCCGGTTACTCCACGCGCATGGGCGCCGCTATTCGCCATGCGGGTCATTATTTGTCACACCAGCCTGCCGACAAAAAAATCCTGCTGATCCTGACCGATGGCGAACCTGCCGATATTGATGCCAAAGATGATCGCCTGCTGATTGAAGACGCTCGCGTCGCCGTACACGAACAAGCCGGTCTCGGCGTACAAACCTATTGCATCACACTCGACCCGCATGCCGGCGACTATGTAGCACATATTTTTGGACGACATTACAGCGTCATCGATCACATCGACCGACTGCCCGAACAACTGCCGAAAATTTTTCTGGGCTTAACCAAATAAACAGCAAACTAAAAGCCGGTTGTCAGGTTAAGGCGATACCATGGTGGTTTAACTCACCCGGAGGATCCTGTATGTTGAAAAAAATGATGTGTGTGTTGGGCGTTACCGGTATGCTGGCCGTTAGTCAGTTCACCATGGCAGACCAAGTGGTTGGCACAGAAAACATCGGCGTAGCGGTGACTGAAGATCAATTTGTGGCCTTTGGTCGTAGCGTCACCAAAGAGGTCCTGCACAAAGCCGTTTACAATGAGCAAAAGCAAAAGCTGGGGGTCATTGAAGATGTCATTTTGTCGCCTGAAGATTCCGCCAGTTATGCTGTGGTTGACGTCGGCAGTTTCTTGGGCATTCCGCGCCACCCCGTGCTGATCAAGTATGCCATGCTGAAGCGCGAAAAAAATGGTTATTTACTGAAAGGCGCTACCAAAGACGCCATGAAAAACCTGCCCGCGTTCCACTACAACCCCAGCAACAAGTAACCCGATAACACTACCGCAAATAATCATTTGCGGTAGTCATTGTCAATCCCGACACACACAAATCGTCGGGGCTACCCGCTTACCACGTCAGCACTTTTCCAGCAGCAGCCAAAGAAGGCAACGCCGCACTCGGGTTCATCATCGGAATCGGCTT
>DDOT01000153.1:9198-11038 GCA_002341815.1 Thiobacillus sp. UBA2487
TCTGCACGCCATTGTCTTCGGCCAATTTCATGAAATCAGCAACGCTCTTGCCACCCGCCATCGGGAAGATGCTTTCGGCCTTGCCCTTAGCCAGCAATTCCGTTGCCGGGCCAGTGAAGTACATAATGACATTCTGTTCATTCGCAGCAGCGGTGGCCGCCAAAAAGAAAGCCGATGGCAACCGTTTTGGATTTTCCGGACCGGTAATCAGGATAACAACCAAATCAGGCACTTGTTGTTCAGACATATTTCACCTTTCACATACACGACAAATCAACACCATCCACAGCAAAAATGCTGAAGATCCCTGCTGCGCTCAAGCACAACATCCTGCCGTCTCTACACGCCAATTTATTCCCGCACAGACACGACATTAATTGACAGGTTGAAACGCAAGGTGCGGCATAGATTACATCGCGTTAGCCCGATCTTTTCATGAATTCGCGTTGCGAGAATATCCCATCCATGTCCCACAAAAGAAAAAAGCCACCCGGACAGGTAGCTTAACTGTAATGGTTTTTACTGGTGCCGGCAAGAGGAGTCGAACCCCTGACCTGATGATTACAAATCAACTGCTCTACCAACTGAGCTATGCCGGCATAAATTAGCATTATGCCATCAAAGAATTGCTTGGTCAAAACGTATGCCAAAGACAGTTCGTGTTTCTAGCCAAAATGCATAAACGGTCGTTCTTGCAACATCGACTGGCTGTCATTCTCAGAAGGCGACTGTTGAAGAAATGGCTCGCAACCACATGCGCTCAACCGGCTTAGTCATATGTATAGGTATTAGTTCGACTTCGGGGTGTGCGGTGGCATAAACACGGAAGAGTTCATCTGCGAAAGCCTGGCCTATCTCTTGAATATCATTAAAATCGAGAATGACGATTTTGAAGCGATCAAATCTCGCAATCAGCCGTTTGGCCTGAGAACGCGAAACTAACTGTTCGTTCCCATATCTTGCAAGTTTCATCGGAACCACTGTCTTCGAAAAATCATAGTCTTCCGGCGCGTCTGTAAATTGGGCGTAAATATCAGCCGCTGTGCGCTGACTTGACAGCTCAATTTTCATAAAGACTGTCGTACCATTTACAAACCCCGCCATCTCCTCTCGAAACAAATCATTTGGGGAGTCGTCGCTGTGATTGAACTGCAGACCGTTTGCCGAAATATCGTAAGTGTCGAACATCCGCGAGGTAAAGAATACGCCCTCTCCAGTGTGTCTTGATGGGTCGGTTGTTAGTTTTCCCTTCGATAACTCAAAGAGTGCTTGCCGCATGTCTGGCAGACCCAAGGCGTTCGTGATCTTTGCAAAAATTCCAATTCCATCATCCGAGATGACAATATGAAGGTTCTTCTCATCCTGATCCATCCAAGCGACTACTTTTTCTCCTCCAGAATGATCAACTGCGTTGTTCATCATTTCAGTGAATCCATGGTTCACTATGCTTTGAATATTGGGAGTGAGGCTAAAAAAGGGGCTAAAATCTCTTCCCCATGCCACATCCTCCTCAAGCCCGTTCAAAGAGTACACTTGAGAAACGCGCCGCTTGTAGCCCGGGCTAAAGACCGGATGGGTTGATGGGCCACTTCGAGCAATCCACCCCTCAGTTTCAAGTCGTTGGATGTGTTTGTTGGCTGCAACTCGCGATATGCTGAAATGCTCGACGTAATGGCGAGTTAGGTCACGAGGGTGATTAATCACATCTCTCGTTACTGTACCTAAAATTACATCATATGTTGAAAGCTTAGCCATCACATTCTCTGTTGTTAACCAATGTTAACCATATTGTAAACCTGTTGGCTAAATGTTGTAAATATATCACTATGGCAGCGTGCTA
>DDOT01000060.1 GCA_002341815.1 Thiobacillus sp. UBA2487
TTCAGCGCCTGTAATCCCGCAAGCACGTCGCACGCCAATGCACCGCTGCCGGCACCGGCTTCCAGTACGATCCCGCCGGTATGGGCCAGTATTTCAGCCACCTGCACCGCCAAGGTACGTCCGAACAACGGGGATATTTCCGGCGCAGTGACAAAATCACCGGAAGGACCAAATTTGGCGCTGCCCGCAGTGTAATACCCCAGTCCTGGCTCATACAAAGCCATGTCCATATAATGTGCAAACGACAGCCAGCCATTCTGGCGCACCGCTGTACCGATCCGCTTGGACAGTTGCTGACTAATGGCCAACGCAGCATCATCGGGGACGGGTAACTGCATGACATTAATGCAACTGTGGCGTTTCCAGCGAATGTTCTGGCATTTCAGGGTGTACCAGTTCGCCATCGCTATTCGGAAACAGAGGCATGCCACAATCTTCGCAGTATTCTTGTGGCAACAAGGAATGAATGACCATGATTTTACCCAACCCGAGCAATTCGCTTTCGATTTGCTGAATCAAATCGCTATCTTCGGTTTCGTCTTCCAGCAGCGGCCAGATAACACCATGCAACACTTGCGCCGGGTCTGACTGCAAACAAAATCCGATTCTGTATTCATCGACCGCTGCGTCCCCACATGGCGCAACCACGGCACGCAAGGCCACCGGCAAAACTGCCAGTGTTTCACATAAATAGCTGACCGTTGCCCGCAGGGAAAACGGACGCGCCTCGCGCTCAAGCCTGCGCCATGCGCTAAAGAAAGCATTGGGTAATTGCGCGTCTACATGACACCCCGGCAATACTGCCGCCAGCCAGGTTCGAAACGCCATGCGCCACGCTTGCTGAATTTCACTCTGCGTCATGTCACTTTCTTGCCAACGAAACAGGGCTGCACCCTTAGTTGCAATAACCGCAGCGAGTCCATAGCGCACATCAGCCACATACTCGGCTGATGCCGGCTCATCTTCGCCCGCCACAGCCAGCACATCGATGTCGGTTTGTACCAGTTTGTGCAACAATTGCCGGGTCTCCACATACCCCTTTGGCAGTTGATCCGGGCTATACAACCGGTCGGCCAACACCAGCCTGACGCCAGATGCCAGTACGTGCCGGGTCAGCAGTCCCCGTAATTCTTCTAAGCGAGCAGCCTGAATCAGCCCGCTGGGTATGGCATATCGCGACCAAACCAGCATCGGAATCGCCAGCAATACCATGTCGCGCGTACTGTCGCTCAGGCTTTCTGCCTGGCTCTCGACCAGTGTCGCCAACGCATCGCAAGCCAGCGGATTTTCTTGCCATAAATAATCCAGGGCTTGTTCGATAACCTCGTTTTGCCGCTTGTTAAACAGGCCGACCACATGCGTCAATAGTTGACCCTGCCAACCCTGCCGCTCAAGCCGACTGCCCGCCTCGTGCATGGCCAACGTCAAGCGTACCAGACGTGCCGCTTCACGGTTCAATTTAGGTAAAGCCGCCTCGCGCTTCATCACCACGGGTTCAACCCAACTTGCCGTGACAATACTTAAACTTTTTACCCGACCCGCATGGACAAGCATCATTCCGTCCGACAGTTGCCGCTGCCATGGTCGCAACCGTCGGCACTGCCATGGCGTTCAGCGCGGCGGTTTCGCCATCTTCACCCAAGCTATTGTCTGCCTGCCCGTGGTAGTACTGAACATTGTCCACCTCCGGCATTTCCACTGTTTCGACATCTTCCGGCTGGCGTATTTGCACCGTCATCAACACCCGCGTCACCTCATTTTTAATGGTTTCCAGCATGGCCGAAAACAACTCGAAGGCTTCGCGCTTGTATTCCTGTTTAGGATTTTTTTGAGCGTAACCGCGCAAATGAATGCCCTGACGCAAATGATCGAGCGATGCCAAGTGATCGCGCCAATGGGTATCAATGCTTTGCAACATGACAGCACGCTCGAAATGACGCAAGGACGCTGACTCGGCGGCTTGGGTACGCGCAAGATACGCTTCCGTCCCGGTCTGAACGATACGTTCGTGCAACCCTCGCTCATCCAGCTTGCTATCGTTGGCCAACCACGCTGCCAAAGGAACATCCAGCATGAATTCGGTGCTCAGGCGATGCTGCAATCCGCTGATGTCCCATTCTTCTTCCATACTGCCCGGCACGATACATTCGGCAATCACATCACGCAGAACATCGTCACGCATAGCGGCAACCGTTTCCGACACGTCCGCTGTTTCCAGCAACTCGTTGCGCTGCTGATAAATCACTTTGCGCTGGTCGTTGGATACATCATCATATTCAAGCAACTGTTTCCGCATATCGAAATTGCGCGCTTCCACTTTGCGCTGTGCATTTTCAATGGCACGCGTCACCCATGCATGTTCAATGGGCTCGCCCTCCGGCATTTTCAGCTTGTCCATGATCGCTCCGACGCGATCAGCGGCAAAAATACGCAACAAGGGATCTTCCAGCGACAAATAAAACCGGCTGGAACCCGGATCGCCTTGACGACCGGCACGGCCGCGCAATTGGTTATCCACCCGACGTGATTCATGCCGCTCTGTACCGATGATATGCAAACCGCCGGCCGCCAGCACTTGCTCGTGCTGTTGCTGCCAGTGGCGCTTAAGTTCGTCGAGCTGAAATTGCCGTTGGGTATCGTTAAGCGACAGGTTATTGAGAATAGACTGCTGTTCTCGCTCTACATTGCCTCCCAGCACAATATCCGTACCGCGCCCCGCCATGTTGGTCGCAATGGTTATCGCTGATGCCTTGCCGGCTTGCGCAATGATATCGGCCTCTCGGGCATGCTGCTTGGCATTCAGCACCTCGTGCGGCAACTTGGCCTGTTTTAACAAACTGGACAGATATTCATTGGTTTCAATGGATGTCGTGCCGACCAACACCGGTTGACCACGTTTGTAGCAGTCGGCCACATCGTTCAGTATCGCCTGATATTTTTCCCGAGCGCTCCGAAACACCTGATCCATGCGATCTTGCCGGATCATCGGACGATGGGTCGGTATGACCACGGTTTCCAACCCGTAAATCTGCTGAAATTCGAAGGCTTCGGTATCTGCAGTACCGGTCATGCCGCCCAGCTTGCCATACATGCGGAAGTAATTCTGGAAAGTAATCGAGGCCAGGGTCTGGTTTTCTTTTTGGATAGCCACGCTTTCCTTGGCTTCCACCGCTTGGTGCAAGCCGTCTGACCAGCGACGTCCGGACATCAATCGTCCGGTAAACTCGTCCACGATCACCACTTCGTTGTTTTGCACCACATAATGCTGGTCACGGTGATACAGGGCGTGCGCTTTCAAACCGGCTTGAATATGATGCATCAAACCGATATTGGCCGCTTCATACAGACTGGAGCCTGCCGGCAACAAGCCTGCTTCGGTCAGTAACTGCTCGGCGCGTTCATGACCGGTTTCGGACAACATAACCGAATGGGCTTTTTCATCTACCCAAAAATCGCCTTCGCCCTCTTCGGTGTCTTGCCGAACCAGATGCGGGATGATCGCATTCACTGCCACATACAACTCAATGCTGTCTTCAGCCTGCCCGGAAATGATAAGCGGCGTGCGCGCCTCATCGATCAAAATCGAGTCCACCTCATCAACGATGGCGAAATTTAAACTGCGCTGCACCTTTTCATCAACCTGGTACACCATGTTGTCGCGCAAATAATCAAAACCGAACTCATTGTTGGTGCCATAAGTAATATCGGCGGCATACGCAGCCTGTTTGTCCTCTTGCGACATCTGCGCCATATTGACGCCCACCGTCAAACCCAGGAAATTGTGCAATCGCCCCATGATGCCGGCATCGCGCTGCGCCAGATAATCATTCACCGTCACCACATGCACACCGCGTCCGGGCAACGCATTCAGATAAGCCGGCAATGACGCCATAAGCGTTTTGCCTTCGCCGGTGCGCATTTCAGCGATTTTTCCGCCATGCAGCACCATGCCGCCCACCAACTGCACATCATAGTGCCGCTGCCCTAATACACGCCGACCAGCCTCTCGCACCACAGCAAAGGCTTCCGGCAACACCTGATCCAGCGTTTCACCCTGCGTCAGGCGTGCGCGAAATTCATCGGTTTTGTGCCGCAAACCTTCATCGGACAATGCTTGCATAGCGGGTTCAAGTGCATTGATGGCCTGCACTCTGGACATGTATTGGCGAACCAGTCGCTCATTGCGACTGCCAAACACCTTTTTTAACAAGGAAGAAATCATGAATATTAACCAAAATATGAGGGATGCTCAGACAGCTTTCCGCGCAAGATGTTACCATAATTACACTTGCTCTTCTGAGGTATTCTGTGAGAAAGATTGTTGCCACACCGCCAGCCTTGAACGACTATCTGCACAACGAATCAGGGTTTCATCAACTGATCGAGGAGGCTGCTGCGGTTTCTGCACTGGATCGACTATGGCAAAGCCTGGTGCCGCCGGGATTGCGCGGCCATAGCCATCCGGGCAGGCCCATCGCAAACTCTCTGATGATAGTCGCAGATAGCGGCATGATCGCCGCGCGATTGCGTCAAATGCTACCATCTTTACAAAGAAACCTGGCCGCACACGGGTTGGATGTCCAACTTAAAGTCCGCATCAGCCTGTATCCACCTGAACCTGTTGCCGCCCCACGCCCGCCACGCACAATGCCGCCAACGGCACGCATGGCGTTGCAGCAACTGGCAGCGCAATTGTCAGCCAACGATTCGCTTAAACAAGCGCTGGCGCGCTTACTACAGCGCAATGCCGATGAATGAGCGCTTTCAGGCCACTCGGGCCAACAAGGCCAACACACCGAACATCACCGCCAAAACGATAACCACCCGCAATTCTGCCCATAACATCCGCAGGTAGCGCCGGTCACCCGATACAAAATACAACACCAGTGACAGTGCGATTGCAATCCCCACCAGTGCGAGCAACAAGCGGATCACCCACATCATGCCACCACGGACTGTAGTCGACGCACCCCAATCGGTGCGCTGGCTTCGTCATCAAAACTGACATATTCCCATGCGGATCGGTCGGCCAGCAGCGTGCGCAACAAACGGTTATTGAGTGCATGTCCCGACTTGTAGGCATGAAAGGCGCCAATCAGGGGATGACCGGCAATATACAAATCACCGACCGCATCCAGCACCTTATGTTTAACAAACTCATCTTCATAGCGCAATCCATCTTGATTAAGCACGCGGTACTCATCCATAACAATGGCATTATCAAGACTGCCACCCAACGCAAGTCCGTTCGAACGCAACCACTCCACCTCTTGCATAAAGCCAAACGTACGGGCACGACTGACTTCGCGCACATACGAAGTGGTCGCAAAATCCAGACTGATGGTCTGACCGGATTTTTCAAATACCGGATGGCGAAAATCAATGGTGAAATCGATACGGAACCCGTCATAAGGCTCGAAACGCACCCGCTTGTCACCCTCCACCACTTCTACGCGCCGCAAAACACGAATAAATTTTCGAGCGACCGCTTGTTCAACGATCCCGGCGGATTGCAGCAAAAACACAAATGAGGCTGCGGAGCCGTCCATGATAGGCACTTCCGGCCCATCCAGATCAACGTACACATTATCAATACCAAGCCCCGCCAATGCGGACATCAAATGCTCTACTGTGGCAACGCCCACCTTGCCGTTCACCACCGTCGAGCACAAGCGGGTATCACCAACCCGGTCTGCTGCCACCACAATATCAACCGGGTCCGGCAAATCCACCCGCCGAAACACAATGCCCGTATTTTCAACAGCAGGGCGCAGCGTCATCGCCACCCGGGTGCCGGTGTGCAATCCGACGCCAGTTGCGCGTATGCTGTTTTTAAGCGTGCGTTGCCGTATCATGTCTTGCCTGTCTATCTAGG
>DDOT01000016.1 GCA_002341815.1 Thiobacillus sp. UBA2487
ATTTATGAAAAGATCGGGTTAAGTTGGCGTGTGCATAAAATGTCATGTTCGGGGGTGAGCTTGGCGTGAGTCTCGGGTAAACTGTTACCATGAAATGGTTTGTGTTCCTGATATTTTTGGCCGGGTGTTCATCGCATGTGTTGAATAACCCTTATCCTGCTGCTGAACGCGGCAGCAAAACGCTTTATTTGGCGTTTTCCGAACGTCCCAAGCACTTGGATCCCGCACAGGCGTATAGCGATGATGCGTACACCTTTCTTGAGCAGATTGTTGAAACGCCGCTGCAATACGATTATCTGAAGCGTCCGTATCGTCTCGAACCGGGTTTGTTGGATCGTATGCCCGACATTCAGCGTTTGGATAGCAACGGGCATGTGCTGAATGATCAGGTTGCGCTGGATAGGGTCGCTCAAACGGTTTATGTGTTGCATATTCGACCTGGAACGTATTACCAACCGCATCCCGCCTTTGCACGCCGGGCAGATGGCCGGTTGAGGTATGTGCCGATGGCTGTGGGAATGGCGGCACGTATTCAACGCTGGCGTGATTTCACGTATACCGGAACGCGAGAAGTGGTGGCTGATGACCTTGTGCATGAAATCAAACGGCTGGCATCGCCTCAGGTTAACTCGCCGATTTTGCAATTGATGGGTGAGCACATAATCGGGTTACAGGCACTGGCAAATCAATTGGCGCATGATGCGGCACAGGTGGATCAAGCGCAATATTTGGATATTGATCGTTATGCCTTGCCGGGTGTCGAGGTGGTAGATCGTTATACCTTGCGGATTCATCTCAAGGGGGTTTATCCGCAGTTCAAATATTGGTTGGCGATGCCATTTTTTGCGCCGGTACCCAAAGAGGTGGATGCGTTTTATCACCAACCGGGAATGCAACGGCATAATTTGACCTTGGATAACTANNCCGGTTGGTAGCGGTCCCTATATGTTGACCTTGATGCAACCCAATTGGCGGATTGAACTGGGGCGTAATCCGAATTTCCACGGCGAGCGTTATCCGGCAACGGGCGAACCAGGTGACCGTGCAGCGGGCTTGTTGGCGATGGCGGGACGTCCTTTGCCGCTGGTAGATCATGTGGTCTTCAGTCTGGAAAAAGAAGTGATACCTTACTGGAATAAGTTTTTACAGGGGTATTACGATTTGTCGCTCATTAACTCGGATAATTTTGATGAAGCTGTGCAAACAGATGCCAATGGGCGAGCCGTTTTGACGCCAAAAATGCAGCAACGCGGGATTCGTTTGACGCAGTCAGTCATGCCGACAGTACAGTATGTGGGATTTAATATGCTGGATCCGGTGGTCGGCGGTTATGGTGATCGGTCGCGCAAGTTGCGGCAAGCCATCGCCATTGCGGTCAACTACGAGGATTTTATTGCGGTGTTTCTCAATGGTCGGGGTGAAGTGGCGCAAGACCCGCTGCCACCCGGCATTTTTGGGCACCAAGAGGGGGTGGAAGGCTATGATCCGGTGATTTATCGGCAAGTTAACGGGCAATTACAGCGCAGACCATTAAGTGATGCCTTGCAACTGATGCGTGAGGCGGGTTATCCGGATGGGCGCGACAACCGTACCGGTCGACCATTGGTTTTGTATTATGACAATACATTTGTTGGCCCCAATGCGCGAGCCTATGTTGACTGGATGGTGCACCAATTGGCGCAGTTGCATATTCAAGTGGTATCGCGCAGCACCGATTTTAATCATTTTCAGGATAATCTTCAGCATGGCAATGTGCAGATGTTTGTTGGTGGCTGGAATGCCGATTATCCCGATCCGGAAAATTTTTTCGCGTTGTTTTATGGTCCGAATGGCAAGGTAGCCAGCAATGGTGAAAATGATGCCAATTACCGCAATCCCGTGTTTGATGCCTTGTTTGAAAAAATGAAATACATGGACGACACGCCGGAGCGCGCGCGTCTGATTGCACAAATGAATGCTGTTTTGCAACACGATGCGCCCTGGTTGTTTGGGTTTTATCCGGTGCAATACGAATTGGAACAGCCGTGGGTTGGACCACGCAAATCCAATACCATGACACGCGGCACCATCAAATACTTGTCGCTGGATGCAGGCATGCGTGAACGTATGCGCCAAGCGGCGAATCTGCCCGTGTTGTGGCCACTGTGGTGGTTGGTGGGCGGCGTAATGCTGATCGCGTGGTTGGCGTGGCAGCGAGGGAGGAAACAGCGGTGATGGCCTATTTTCTGCGGCGGGTCGTTTACGCTGTGCCCATCTTGTTTGGGGTCAATTTGCTGACTTTCTGGTTGTTTTTTATGGTCAATACGCCGGATGATCTGGCGCGGATGCATTTAGGGTTGCGCCAGCAAAAACACGTTTCTAGCGAGGCGATTCAACAGTGGAAAATCAGCCATGGCTACGATCTGCCTGTTTTTGTTAACCCACGCCAAACAGGCGTGCACGAATTGACAGACACGTTGTTTGTGAAAAAATCATTGGCGATGTTTGAATTGAATTTTGGTGCTGCCGATGATGGTCGTGATATTGCCACTGAGATTCATCAGCGCATGGTGCCGAGTTTAATGATCGCCGTACCGGCTTTTTTGTTGAGTTTGTGGGTGGATTTGTCGCTGGCCTTGTTATTGGTATGGTTTCGCAACGCTTGGCAGGACCGGCTTGGTGTCGGCTTGGCTACTTTGTTGATGTCGATCTCCAGTTTGTTTTTTATTATTGGCGGACAGTTTTTGTTGGCACGTGAATGGCGTTGGATGCCGGTTTCCGGTTTTGATCCGGGCTGGGATGGCTGGCGCTTTGTGTTGTTGCCCGTCATGGTAAGTATTCTGGCGGGTATCGGGCGTGGCACGCGCTGGTATCGTAGCGTTTTTTTGGAAGAAATCGGTAAGGATTATGTGCGTACAGCGCGCAGCACCGGTATTTCCGAGGTGCGGATATTGGTCAAGCATGTTTTGCGTAACGGCATGATTCCGGTGCTTACCACCACCGTATCGGTGATTCCTTTGTTATTTATGGGCAGTTTATTAACGGAATCTTTTTTTGGTATCCCCGGGTTGGGGGCGTATGTGGTAGATGCCTTGCAAGAGGAAGATTTTGCCGTGGTGCGATCTATGGTGTTTATTGGTTCGGTGTTATATGTGCTCGGCCTGATGCTGACGGATATCGCCTATAGTGCGGCAGATCCACGGGTGAGGTTGGCGTAATGGCCTGGCAACCGGTGTTTTTGTGGAGTGACTTGGCGTTTTGGCTGGTGTTGGTCGTGCTTGGCGGTATCATCTGGCAGACCCGCCGCACGTCGGCTGCGGGCTGGCGTCGTGTGGCCGGGCAGCCGGCGGGTGCGGCGGCGGGGGTGATGTTG
>DDOT01000070.1 GCA_002341815.1 Thiobacillus sp. UBA2487
GGTTTGTGGTGCAGATGCTTGAGATGGCCATACCAGGCGAATGTCATAAAGATGTTTGACAAAATAAGCAAAAAAATAGTCTTCATGGTTAGTGACATGATGATTGGATACGGTTATTGTGACAGATTGCGGACTGTTTTGCATCGGACGAAGGCGCAGACAAAGATGCCAGCTTGCCGTATAATGCCGCTTTGCACAGGAACTTTATTATGCGCCTGATTCAGAAAGCATTAACTTTCGACGACGTTCTTTTGGTGCCGGCTCTGTCTGATGTGTTACCGCGCGATGTGTTGCTGAACACCCGGTTTACCCGTGAAATCTTCCTGAATATTCCTTTGCTGTCGGCTGCGATGGATACCGTCACCGAAGCCCCAATGGCGATTGCCTTGGCGCAAGAAGGTGGCATTGGTATTGTGCATAAAAACATGGGGATAGAACAACAGGCTGCGCAGGTGGCATTCGTCAAGCGCTTCGAATCAGGCGTGGTTAAACAGCCGATAACGGTTACCCCTGACATGACGGTGCGTGAAGTGCAGCAATTGCGTCAACGGCATGGTGTTTCCGGTTTGCCTGTGGTGGATGCCACCGGTAAGGTGGTCGGCATTGTCACGAATCGCGATCTGCGTTTTGAAAACAATCTGGATCAGTCGGTTACGCACGTTATGACACCGCGTGAACGTTTGGTCACTGTGCAAGAGGGTGCGAGTCGAACCGAGGTGCAATCGTTGTTGCACAAACATCGAATCGAGCGCTTGCTGGTGGTTAATGAAGCGTTTGAGTTGCGTGGATTGGTGACGTTGAAAGATATTCAAAAATCGTCCGATCACCCCAATGCTTGTAAAGATAATCAAGGTCGGTTGCGTGTTGGTGCAGCAGTCAGTGTGGGTGCGGGCACAGAAGACCGTGTGGCGGCTTTGGCCGAGGCCGGTGTGGACGTGATTGTGGTGGATACCGCTCATGGCCATTCCCGAGGTGTGCTGGAACGGGTGAGCTGGGTTAAACGTAACTTTCCGCAAGTTCAGGTGGTTGGCGGCAATATTGCCACCGGTGCCGCTGCGTTGGCGTTGGTCGATCATGGTGCAGATGCAGTTAAAGTCGGCATAGGTCCAGGATCGATTTGTACAACGCGTATTGTGGCGGGTGTTGGTGTGCCACAAATTACCGCCATTCAAAATGTGGCCGCTGCATTGGCGTCAACCGGTGTGCCGTTGATCGCTGACGGTGGCGTTCGATATTCCGGCGATATTGCCAAAGCCATTGCGGCGGGTGCCCATACCGTGATGTTGGGCGGCTTGTTCGCCGGCACCGAAGAAGCCCCTGGTGAAATTGAACTGTATCAAGGACGTTCGTATAAATCGTACCGAGGCATGGGATCGTTGGGTGCCATGCAAAAGGGGTCTAGCGATCGTTATTTCCAAGATGCCGATGCAGGGGCTGATAAATTCGTTCCGGAAGGTATTGAAGGACGAGTTCCTTACAAGGGAAGCGTATTGGCGGTTATCCATCAACTGATGGGCGGCTTGCGTTCCAGTATGGGTTATTTGGGTTGCGCGACCATCCCACTGATGCAAGAACAGTCTGAATTCGTTGAAATCACGTCGGCTGGTGTGCGCGAATCGCATGTTCACGATGTGCAAATCACGAAAGAAGCACCTAACTATCGCATGGACTGAAACAAATCGGCCCAAGCATCCCATTAATATTAATACTGTTTCTATTCGCACGACGCTTATGTCCGTTCAACAACACAAGAAAATTCTGATTCTGGATTTTGGTTCGCAATATACCCAACTGATTGCCCGTCGGGTGCGTGAGGCGCATGTCTACTGTGAATTACACCCGTGCGATGTTACCAGCGATTTTGTTCGTTCGTTTCAACCATCGGGTATTATTTTGTCAGGCGGTCCGAATTCTGTCACTGGAACAGATACGCCCCGCGCACCAGACAGCGTGTTTGAATTGGGGGTGCCTGTATTGGGCATTTGCTATGGCATGCAAACCATGGCGGCACAATTGGGTGGCGCGGTAGAAAATGCCGAGGTACGTGAATTCGGCTATGCTGCGGTGCAGGTGGATGGCTCGGACGCTTTGTTTGCCGGGTTGCGTGATAATGTCCCCGATGCAGAGCAAGCGTTGCTGGATGTCTGGATGAGCCACGGTGATAAAGTCACGGCGTTGCCTGACGGATTTAATGTCACGGCGTTTAATGGCAGCACACCGATAGCCGCCATGGCCGATAACAATCGTCGCTTTTATGGTGTGCAATTTCATCCGGAAGTGACCCATACCAAACAAGGTAAAGCCTTGTTGCAGCGTTTTGTGCATGACATTTGTGGTCTGCAGGGCGACTGGCGCATGCCGTCATTTGTTGATGAAGCCATTACCCGGATTCGCGCGCAAGTGGGCGGTGAGCAAGTATTGTTGGGGCTGTCTGGCGGGGTTGATTCATCAGTATTGGCTGCCTTGTTGCATCGTGCGATTGGGGATCAACTGGTCTGCGTGTTTGTCGACAATGGTCTGTTGCGGCTGAATGAAGCAGAGCAGGTTATGCAAACCTTCGCCCAAAATTTGGGGGTGCGCGTCATTCATGCGGATGCCAGCACTGAATTCATGCGCCATCTGTCCGGTGTTACTGACCCTGAACAAAAACGCAAAATCATTGGTCGTGAGTTTGTAGACGTGTTTATGCGTGAAGCCGCTAATCTTCCCGGAGTTGCTTGGCTTGCCCAAGGCACTATTTATCCGGATGTGATTGAGTCGGCAGGGGCAGGCACCAAAAAAGCACATGCCATTAAATCGCATCACAATGTAGGTGGTTTGCCGGACAAGCTGC
Source organism: Thiobacillus sp. UBA2487 (assembly GCA_002341815.1). GTDB lineage: Bacteria > Pseudomonadota > Gammaproteobacteria > Burkholderiales > Sulfuriferulaceae > Sulfuriferula. Next base: position 2,834 of record DDOT01000070.1, read on the forward strand.
ACCTGAAATTGTTAGAGCCATTGCGTGAGTTATTTAAGGATGAAGTGCGCGAACTGGGTATCGTGCTTGGTCTGCCGTCTGAAATGGTGTATCGACACCCATTCCCGGGGCCAGGTCTTGGAGTGCGTATACTTGGCGAAGTTAAAGCGGAATATGCTGAGTTATTGCGTCGCGCAGATGCGATTTTTATTGAAGAATTGCGCATAACCGGCTGGTACGATCAAGTGGCGCAAGCATTCACCGTGTTCTTACCAGTTCGGTCGGTGGGTGTGATGGGGGATGGACGAACGTATGAATACGTGGTTGCGCTGCGGGCTGTGCAGACCACAGACTTCATGACAGCGCATTGGGCGCACTTGCCCTATGATTTGCTGGGACGTGTTTCCAACCGGATCATCAACGAAGTGCGGGGTATCAACCGGGTGGTGTATGACATCTCAGGCAAGCCGCCTGCCACGATTGAGTGGGAATGATCCCGCGTCTGGCAGTGGCTGGTATCAACAGGCACTAAAACACAGA
>DDOT01000172.1 GCA_002341815.1 Thiobacillus sp. UBA2487
ATGGAACCCCAGTGAGGGCGCGCGATAATTTATGAAATGATCGGGTTAAAACCTTAGGAAACCTAAAAATGGACATCAACCATATTCTGGATCTGGCCAATGACTCAGGAGGCACGCTGTATGTCATGGTGGTGCTGTTGCTGGTGGCGCTTACCGTCATTATCGAACGAGCCCTGTATCTCTCCAACATGCTGCACGGCGGCGAAAAAATCATCAACGCTGTGCGCGACATGCACGGCAATATGGACAGTTTTGTATTACCTGCCGATCTGACCAGACTGCCCCACGCAAATTTATTTGAAATCATGAAACGCGATGCCAGTCGTGAGAGCCGCGATGCGCTGAGCGACCACTTGGAAGAAGCCATCATGCATGAAGTCCCTTTGCTTGATCGCTCGCTGTGGATTCTGGATACCGTGGTCACCCTGGCACCTCTGATGGGTTTGTTTGGCACCATCATCGGCATGTTCAACGCATTCCATGTCTTGGGTAGCCAGGACAACAACCCGATTGCCATTACCGGCGGGATTGCAGAAGCCCTGATCGCAACAGCGTCAGGTTTGTTTATCGCCATGCTGGGGCTGATTGCGTTCAATGCGCTGCACCAACGTGTGCGCGTCGTGATGCATCAACTGGAAACCGTTAAACTGATGTTGCTGAACCGCTGCAATCAGGTCAACAATGACACCGCACATGGCAATACCATCAATGTCGTGCGCGCACCTGCCCGGGGCTGATCATGCGCTATCTCGAAACACGCAAACCCCGCATCGAGATCATTCCAATGATTGATATCATGCTGTTTTTACTGGTATTCTTTGTTATGTTTACCCTGCGCATGATTCCATCATCCGGTCACCTCACCAAATTGCCCACCAGCTCTACTGCCGTGACGATTCCGCCACCCAAACTATTGGTAGAAATTCAGACGGATGGCAATTTACTGGTAGACAACCGCACCATGACACCAGCCCAATTGACTGCCATGCTGCTAACGCGCGACAACAGCAAAACCGCAATCACGATTGCCGGCAACAAAACCGTTTCCTTGCAACAGGTCATGACCACGATTGATGCCATCAAAGCCGGTGGCGGTACAGAAATCGGTCTGGCAGCACGTACAGACCAATAAACCCATGTTATCCATCGCCCTGACACCTGCGGCAGATATGCCACCACCCCATCAACCAGGCATTGGCACGGGCCGTGCATTTGCATTGGCCGTACTCGCCGAAACCATTATTCTGGTGGTCATGGTCAGTCTGTTGGCCAAAAGCGAGCACGACGTCAAGCATATCAGCACCCCAACGCCGCTCACCCTTGTTAACGAGCCGGAACCACCCAAACCGGTTGAAAAACCAAAACCGCCGGAACCAAAGCCCAAACCGGTGGTACAAAAGATCGTACAGCCAAAACGTGTGTTGACACCCCCACCGCCCAAACCCGAGCCGGTGCCAACGCCGCTACCCAAAGATGCTGCGCCTACACCGTTTACCGCACCACCGCCTCCGCCACCTCNNCACCACAACCGGATATGTCGGCACAGTTGCGAGCACTGGCCAACTACCAAAGCCAGGTACACGCCGCCGTACAGGCAGCCGTGTACTATCCGCCCGCAGCCGTCACCATGCATTTCAGCGGCAAGGCGTTGGTCGAATTCCATTTGCTGGATATTCATGTGAGTGGCGCACGGATCATTACCTCTAGTGGTTTGGGCATGATTGATAATGCTGCCTTGCAAGCGGTACAAAACGCGCAATACCCGACCCCACCAGAATCATTGCGCGGAAAAGACCAAACCTTCCGGGTATTGGTAGAATTGTCGCTTACCCACAACGACTAAAGGTATCTCCATGAAGCGTCAGCCAGCCATCATTCGTTACAGCCTGATGGCTGGCGTGTTGTTCGCCAGCTGGTTTGGCTTGTATTCTGCCAGCCCTGCCGACGAAAACACGCCAGCGCAAGCGTATGTCATCATGGGCACCGATGGAAATGCCATTGCCCGCTACCTGACCAACGACAAGCGCTGTCCCGATATTCGTATCAACGGCGAATCGTACGCCATGCAACTGCGTTCGGGTGCCCAGCATGTTGCACAACGTCCGACCGTTTCACCAGCGACAGACAGCAAGCCATCGATCTTCAGCCAACAGGTCTGTGAATATCGCTTACCAGCCAACACCCGTTCGGCCAGCATCGCAGGACAAGCCTTGCCGTTACCACATGCTGACGTGCGTCGTGTGGTTGTCATCGGTGATACAGGATGCCGCATCAAAGCCCATGAGCCTGCGCAAGCCTGTGATGACCGACAAAAATATCCATTTGCCACCATCGCCAGCCTCGCGGCAGAATGGCATCCTGACCTGGTGATTCACGTCGGTGACTATTTGTATCGGGAAAATGCATGCCCCGAAGGCAACACCGAATGCGCTGGCAGTCCTTGGGGTTATGGCAGCGATAGCTGGCAAGCCGACTTTTTTCAACCTGCACACGACCTGCTGAACGCTGCGCCATGGATTGTGGTGCGTGGCAACCACGAATCCTGCAATCGCGCAGGACAGGGCTGGTGGCGGTTTTTAGATCCGCACCCGTTAACCAACCGGCAAAATTGCGATTTAGCCAAGAATGATGCCTATGGCGATTATGCCGGCACCTATGCCGTTCCGCTGGGTGGAAACACACAGGTCATCGTCATGGATACCGCCATCGCTCCCAAAAAAGCCTTGGACAGGAACGACCCTCGATGGGTGGGCCTGCGCCAGGCCTATGTTGAAATGCTTAAACTGGCTGCGCAGGCCAGCGCTAACATTATCGCCAGCCACCAACCGGTGTTGGCTTTCGCCGCCAAACAGACCGGAAAAACCGTCAAACTGTCACCCGGCAATCAAGCCTTGCAATCCGTTTTTCAAACGGAAGGGCAACCGCTATACCCGGATCAGGTCGATCTGCTGTTATCGGGGCATGTGCACACATGGGAACAACTCAGCTTTGCTAACGATTACCCCAGTCAGTTCGTTACCGGATTTTCCGGCACCGAAGAAGAGATCACCCCCATTCCCGACCATTTGCCCACCAACGCAAGCCCGGCTCCCGGCGCACAGGTCAGTGCCTTTAGTACCTGGAATGGCGGTTTTGGTTACATGACGCTCGAACGCACCGGCCCCGCCAGTTGGCAAGCCACCGTGCATGATGTCAACAACCGCGTCATCAAAACCTGCGTCATCAATGGCAAGCATTCACGCTGTAACGATGCCTCAGACTATCTTCATCCTTGACCGATATACTGTGATTTTATTAACCTGAGGACCACCTTCGTGACTATCTTACGTCTTTCGCGTATTTTTGCCGCGCTTTCAAGCAGCCTGATATTCGCCGGCGCTGCCCAAGCCGATCAGCCCGATTACCATGTGGTGTCTGTGCAACCATTGCCGGGTGGTGACAAATGGGATTATCTGGCATTTGATCCACAACATCACCACTTGTTTATTGCCCACGGCGATCATGCCGATGTGTACGACACCGTGCAGCGCAAACTGACAGGACATATCGATCATACCGATGGTATTCATGGCATCGCATTTGCGCCCGAAATGAATCTTGGCTTCACCAGCGATGGCAAAAGCAACTCGATCACGGTATTTAATCTGAACAGCCTGCAAACCGTTGGGCACGTCAACACGGGCGAAAAGCCGGACGCCATTCTGTACGACCAGGCCAGCGGGCAAGTAATCACGGCAAACGGCAAAGGGCGCAGCTTAACGTTCATCGACCCAAAAACCCTGACGGTTAATACCACCCTCGCATTGGATGCCAAACCGGAATTTACCGTTGCCGATGGCCATGGCAACGTTTACGCCAATGCGGAAGACAAGAACCTGATTTTGCAAATTGACAGCCGCAACAAGCGCATCATCCAACGGTTCGGCATCGCCAAACAATGCGATGCGCCCAGCGGATTAGCCTATGATGACAAGCTCAATCGCCTGTTCTCCGTCTGCCAAAACCATCATATGGTCATCACCGATGCCAATACCGGCAAGGTGCTGCAAACCCTGCCCATCGGCGGCGATCCGGATGCCGCCATTTGGGACAGTCAACGCAAGCTGGCATTCAGCGCAAACGGTGAAGATGGCACCCTGACAGTCATCGGTGAAAACAACGGAAAATACCATGTACAGCAAACGGTTAAGACCGCGATCGGGGCACGCACCATGGCCATGGACAACGCCAGCGGGGTCATTTGGCTGGTTACTGCCGCCAAAACCGCCAGCGGCCACCAATTTGAATTGATAACCGTCGCGCCGTAAGAACAATCCGTCCGAGCGTTCCCGTGCGGGTAACACACACCTGCACGGCGCAAAAAACCGGTTTAACCCGATCATTTCATGAGAGCAAGATCAACCCCCAGGTTGTCAACACATTCAACAACGAAATCAGCACGGCTGCACTACCCATGTCTTTGGCCCGCTTGATCAAATGATGGTGTTCAAACGATATCCGGTCAACCGCCGCTTCAACCGCTGAATTCAACAACTCGACCACCAATACCAGCAACACCGAGCCAATCATCAAAGCACGATCAACCGACCCGTGTGCCAAAATAAAAGCCAGTGGAATCATGGCCAATGCCAACAACACTTCCTGACGAAAGGCATCTTCGTATTGTAATGCCGCTTTCAGGCCATCAATCGAATATAGCAAGGCATTCAACACCCGTTTTAGCCCGCGCTTTCCTTTGTACGGAGATTCTTGCAAAACGGTTACTCCAAAAATACATAAGGATAGCCGAATTATGCGCATTCAGGCATGGTCAAAATCATGAAGTTTTTATGACAATGATCACCCCTCACGCGACGCGCCTTGCATCCCGCCAAGCCGCCATCGCGACCGTGCGGGAATACATCAACGCTATCTCAGATATCAGCCAGACGTAAGATCGTATCCGGATACAATTCAACCATGCGCATCAACAAGACCGCTTGTGCATTCGGTTTGGCCCGCCCTTGCTCCCAGTTTTCCAAGGTACGAATATTCGTCCGTAAGCAACGTGCAAACAATGCGCGCGAGAAATTCAAACGCTGACGCAAATCCACCACATCATTCGATTCCATATCAGGCGGCGGCACCATTTCAACAGCATGCTGCCTGAGTGTCATTTTTGGCGTCACATCATTGTTGAATTGACGTGGATAATTGATTAAATTGCGTAGTACGTGTGTATCGCCCATTGCCCGCTCCTTTCACAAAAAAACGCTAATTCATTGAATCACACCTGCAACTGGCGCCGCGCACTGCTCAGCCGCGACACTGCCAATGACCAACCCCAAGCCACCTTGCGATATCGCGGTAGTGCAAGTGGTATAACGTTGACGCAAGGCTTTGGTACTGTTGTATTCGGCATAGCTGTCCGGTCGCCAGATGGTGCCGGGATCAAGTCCGGCCCGTTGACACTGACTAACGCTAAATCCAACCCCGCAAGCCCCAGAATACAAGGCATTTGTTGCAGATAATCCACCAGAACCCATGGGCACTGCCACATGATTCGCCTGGATAATCGCCATCATGTTGGCTTGCACACTGGAGGTCGGAATCATCCGGCTTTGCCAGCCATTTCCGGTAGCACCAAAGAAACCTTGCTGGGTTTGCATGAGGCTGCCGCCCGAGCCAAACACGGTTGATGCCATGCCGTAACTGCCTGCAGCTCCCCCCGCAAACGTCAAATCGCCGCCCAACCCCGCCACCATTTCCGGCGCCAGCACCGAAGCGAGCCCCCAGGTGATCACACCAAACAACACTGTAAAAAACAACACATTCCAACCAGACTGACGATTGGTCTGCTGATAAATCAGGTCTTGCCCAGCCGGCATATTGCCGCCCTGCCATACCGAAAACATGACGCCGGCAATGGCAATATGCGCCGGATCATCACAGGCAATGGTCGAACCGGCATTCCCGCCTGTCACGCAAATTTGCCCGGATTCCCCCGATGGGGTGGCTTCCATGGGGGTTGCCACATACCATTTAGGACTGACATAACCGGTGACGGTCGTGGTAACCGTGGTGCTAAATAAACTGCTACTGGATGAACTGGTTTGCGTAACCGACGGTTGATCAACTGCGACAAAACCAAACACAGCCGCATACCGTCGCATGGCATGGCCCACCACCACTTTCATGGCCTCCCAATTCAGGTTATGAAACACCGGATCTGTGGTTGCTCCTGCAAAATTGACAAACGGGTTGTAGCCGGAACTGCCGGCACTGATTTCACTGGCGGAGCGATATTTACCTTGTGCCGCCCATAACTGACCAGACCATGGGGTAAAATCAGCTTGCCATACCCTGATCTTGCCATCCGGCGTTTTTTCCACCTTCTGAACAGTTACCCGACCCGTCGCATTTTCCGGAGAATATTGCGCAAACACATACGCCGCATTACGCGGGAAATGTTGCATGGCATTGCTGATCTGCCGACTGGAAATACCCGCCGTACCAACACTCTCTTGCGCGAGGGTAATCCATTTATCCCCGCTGAACATTTCCGTCGACACCTGAAAACCGCCGGTTGCACCAGGTGAAAATGATCCTTGCCCAAACAACTGAAAATTATCTTTCGGCACGGGGACGGCCACGCCACCCCCAACCGGCCGTACTGACGTCCAATTGTCGGTAACCGCTGCCCAGTTATGCCAAGCCAACGGCGACGGATCGGCAAGCGTATCGTTCACCGGTGCCGGTTTACTCCATGCCATCGCCGGTTCGGCAGGCCACATCACCGTGCTCGCCAGCAGCACCTGCATTACCATCCACACCAACCCACGCTGCAATTTCATCGTTGTTCCTTATTGAGCTTGCAAAGGCGCCACATACACATAAGCTGACACTGGTAAACCATTTACCGTATCGTTGGTATAGTCATAAATTTGCGTGGTATTAAAGGGATCGATAATCAGGGTGGTATAGCTTGCCGCATTCGCGCCCTGCGGCAAGGCGACCGATTTATTGTACGACTGGGTTGGCGCGATGCTCGGCATCGTGGTGGTGGCAATCGCTGAATACGCACCATCCGGCGTTACGTAATAACGATCTACGGTGGATTGCACGGCATAACCGATACGACCACTGTTCAGCAACGTTCCACCCGCAACGGCGCTCACATTAACTGCGGCTGTTGCATTGGTAACATAGGGCGCACCGTAATTGCCAAAATACCCCCAATTAGCGCCAGACAGCACCCGATAGTACGAATTATCCGGCGCATAATATTCGCAATATTCGCTGCAGAGATTCATGGTGTCGCTCCACGTGCACGCATCAAGAACATCAGCATAAAGTATTCCACCGGGTGGTGCAGGCGGGCATTGTCCGGTCATTCCACCATTAAAATTGATTTGCTCTGGCAGCAAGGTGATTTCCTGCAAAACTTGTCCCGTATAAACACCGCCCCCTGTATTGCAAGAATTTCCCCAACTCGTGATTGAATTCACCCACAGCGTA
>DDOT01000157.1:0-201 GCA_002341815.1 Thiobacillus sp. UBA2487
TAGCAAACCCGCCTAAACCACTACCGATTTCCAACACCCGTGGCTGACCGGTCGGCAACAACTCTGCCACCGCCTGCCATACTGTCAAATCGGAAGGATAGTAAGGGACACGTGTTGAAAAGGTATGCCAGTACCATGGCAACATGGTCAACAGTGCCAGTAAATAAATAACGGGTGGAATACCAGCACGCGGTGCCCATA
>DDOT01000157.1:207-3839 GCA_002341815.1 Thiobacillus sp. UBA2487
AGCCACCAGACCGGCATATCCAGCCACCAGGACAACCAGGCTGCTGCAACCGATTGGATAATCGCTGCACGCACAGGTGTCCATGCCAATGGCACGCCCTGACGATGCAATAGATACCACAACAGGATTTGTACGACCAGGACCAGAAACTGAATCAACAAGGCCAAAACAGCAGGACGACGATTCAGCCACCCGCGCGTCAACGGGGCAACCGACTCGTCAGTAACAGACAACAAATGCTCTTTTTTAAAATCTGACATCCGGCAACCTGGTCATGATGGATAAACGCCATCACAACCAGTTGACTCAAGCCACTTGCGCAACAGCAGATTCTCGCGCTTCTTTGGCTTTACGTGTCTTACCGGCGCGTGAAGGCATGTGACACAAACCGCATACATAATGCTTGTTCAAATCATAACGGTCAATCACGAAATGTCCACCACAATGACTGCAACGTGCTGTGTCCAGCATCCCGCCCTCGATAAAGCGTACCAGTGTCCATGCACGGGTCAGTGACAAAACCGGCTCTTCGCCCTGTGCCGCAGGCTCCACCTGCTCAAGGTACAAACGATATGCTTTGATAATCGCTTGGATACCGGAGATATTGGCATAGCGCACCAGATACTTGTGAATATTGATAAAAATGGAGGCATGGATATTGGGTTGCCAGGTCAAAAACCAATCTGACGAAAATGGCAGCATGCCTTTTGGAGGCGACATTCCCTTGATTTCTTTATATAACCTGAGAAGACGCTCGCGGGAAAGCGATGTTTCTGCTTCAAGTAACTGCAAGCGTGCGCCCAGATTGATCAATTCAATTGCCAATTGTATATCTTGGGCTTCGGTAACGACGCTGGTTTTTGCCATGATGATCTCCTTCGCCTCAAGCAGCTTCTTCAACGGGTTGTGCAGCCATCAGAATGGCTGAATGTGCATGTGCCAATGAGCGATCTTTGTGGTAATTGGTCAACATGCCCAATATGGCACTATCCTCAAAACGAAAACGTGCAAGCATCATATTGCTGCTGGCCAATTTAAGTAGTTGGGCATTACTCAGGCTTTCGATCAAATCAGCAATCTGGACATCGATCCCCATGCGAAAAACAGCAGTCGCTTTATCGGCACGAATCATTTGCTGCGCCAGCATCAGATAGTTCAGGTTTGCATCCCGGATTTCAGACAGCAGATCATTGACGTTCATCTCGGTATCTCCCAGGTTAATCATTCCATCGCCAGGGCTCGTTGACGATGGAAATCAAATATTCAACGGCTTGGAACGCATATTGAAACCAGAAGACAAAGCAGAAAATCAGATGAACACCGTTTTTTATGTAAAAAATGGCGGAATGGACGGTACGGAATTTATCTTACAGACAATAATACCCCTGCCTTTTTTAACACGGCAAGGTAAAAAATAAAAGCATTTGTAACTTAAAAAACATGGCATTGCACCAATATTGCTTTTTAAGTCAAGACATCCGCTGTAAGAACAAATCTTACAGTGCAAACTAAAAACAATCGATTCACAAGTCCAAAAAAACACACATATTTTTGGACTACAGACTGTTAACGGACGACTTCCGGAAAACTTTAGTGTTTTTTTGAAAAAAATTAAAAATTTTTTTCGAGCCCAAACCGGTCGTCTTCGCTCCTGGGAAAGCACCATTAACGAACATCTGTACCGTTAACGCCAACACAGGAAAAAACTTTAGGGTTTTTTTGAGAATTTTTTAAAAAAATAATAGGAATTTTAAAAAATCCATATAAAACATAAGCCTATCAATTTTCAATGCGTGTAACTTTCCATACATCCGGCATCGCACGCAACCGCGCCAACGCTTTTTCCAAACCAGCCGAACGATGTACATAAAACCGCATGTCCGCCAAATCACCCTGTGATTCCGTATACACCCGTACCACCGAGATCTTTTCACGGGTCAACAGCGCTGACACATCTCGCAGCAAACCTTGGCGATCAAACGCTTCAACTGAAATTTCCACTTCATTCGTATGCGCCCCCTGTTGCCAGGCAGCCGCCATCAGACGTCCACGTCGACCGGGTTCGATACGCGCAAGACTCGGACAATTGTGCCGATGAATGGTAATCCCTCGCCCCATGGTGGCATAACCGACAATGCTGCCTGGCGGCGATGGATGACAACAGCGCGCCAAGGTCACCGGCAAGCCGGACACCCCTTCCAGCACCACGCTCTCTGTTGCAGCATCTTTCGCCACAACTGTTTTGTCAACACTGTTCGGTTGTGCACGCACGTTGGGTTGGAGCGCCTGCATAGCGTCAGCCAATGCGTGGAGCCCCACATCAGATCTGCCCAATGCTGCCAGCGCATCCTCTGCTGAGCCAAACCCCAGTTTGCTTGCCAATTTATCCAGGTTGATGTCGGGTATACGCAAGCGTTTTTGCTCACGCTGCAATATTTCTCGTCCTTGTGCTGCATGTTCTTCAAAGTGCTCAACACGAAACCAATGCCGGACTTTGGCACGCGCCCGTGCCGTGACCAAATAACCTAACGAGACGTTCAACCAATCGCGACTGGGGCCACCGGTGCGTACGGTCAAAATCTCAACCCGCTGACCATTCGCCAGCGGGGTGGTCAATGGCACGATGACGCCGTCCACCTTGGCGCCACGACAGCGGTGTCCCAAGTCGGTATGCACATGGTAGGCAAAATCCAACGGTGTTGCGCCAACCGGCAAGTCAAGTACCCGCCCCTGTGGGGTCAACACATAAATTCGGTCTTGGAACAACTCGTTGCGAAACAACTCAGCCAGTTGGCGGTTATCCGTTATTTCTTCGCGCCATTGTAAAATCTTGCGTAACCAGGCTATACGGTCGATCATGCCATCCGGTCGGGCGCCACCCTCTTTATAACGCCAGTGCGCTGCCACTCCCAACTCCGCGTGCTGATGCATTTCCACGGTACGAATCTGTATCTCAAGCGGTTTATGTTCGGGGCCATATACACCGGTGTGCAGCGAGCGATAATCATTGCTTTTCGGATGCGAAATATAGTCATCGAATTCACCGGCAATGGGTTGCCACAAGTGGTGCACCAAACCCAGCGCGGTATAACAATCTTTGACTTCCAGTACCAATATTCGCACAGCGCGAATATCAAACAGCTCATCAAAATCAAGATGTTTTTTCTTCATCTTGTTGATAATACTGACAATGTGCTTAGGCCGTCCTGTTACCTGTGCCTGTATGCCGGCCTGTGCCAACTGCTGCTGCAACACATGGACAATCCGTCGGATATAATCTTCACGATCCAAGCGTTTTTCATCCAACAAACGCGCTATCCGGATGTAGTTGTCAGGATCCAAGATGCGACAAGACAAATCCTCCATTTCCCACTTAATTTGCCCCACCCCCAACCGATTCGCCAATGGTGCAAATAAATCACGCACCTCTCGGGCGACTAACAGGGCATTATCGCGATGACTCTCGCGCGTAACCTGACGCAACACGTGCAAACGTTCGCACAATTTGATCAGCACCACGCGAATATCGGACACCATTGCCAACAGCATCTGACGCAAGTTTTCAACCTGCGCGTGCCCATCCCCCCCCGAATCACCGGCCAGCAACTGGCCAATATTATCCAAACGTTGCA